>JAJQCI010000011.1 GCA_021202835.1 Clostridiales bacterium
CTTATAAAAATTAAATTTTAATTAGAAAAATGTGTTTATTACTTTAAAAATAGTTGAAAACAGACGTTTTTTGACCTAATTTTTTTCTAATTCATAATTTTTAATAATTTTAAGGCTTGAATATTAAGAATTATGTGTGATAATGTAGATACTAAAATTAATATATTAAGAAAACATCATCGAAGCACAGGGAGCTCTTGTGCTGAGAGTGAAAATAAGATTTGAGGAGGAGCAATAATGAAATTTTTTTATAAGGTTACGGCTGTTTGCCTGATTGGCGCTTTGGCCTGCGGCTGTGGAGGAAGCAGCGGCGGCGGAGAAGGCGGCCCTGAGGGAATGGGCGATATGGCTGCTATGCAGACAGGTATGGTAACTTCCGTATATGCCGAAAATCCTTCAACAAGCACTATTAAAAACCAGTATACATATTCGGCTACAATCCAGCCAAACGAAGAGGTCACCGTTACATCAACAACCTCCGGCAAGGTTGCGGCTGTTTATTATGACGTAGGCGACTATGTTTCGGCAGGCTCCGTTCTTTTCCAGATGGATACTGAAAGCTTACAGCTTGCTGTTCAGTCGGCTCAGGCGAGTCTCGCTTCGGCTCAGACTTCATTAAAGCAGGTTAACGGCGGCTCAACGCAAAGCAGCATTACAAGTGCAAAGAATTCAATTACTTCAGCGGAAACATCTGTTGAAACAGCTAAGGCAAATTTAAACACGGCAAAGACAAATCTCGACAAGGCTCAAAGCGACTATGATATTTATTCACAGCTTTATGAGGCAGGAGGCATTTCGGCCGACTCTCTCACAACATATCAAAACGCTTTGACAACTGCACAGGACAATTATACAAACGCAGAGCTTTCTTTAAAATCGGCTGAAGATGCTCTTTCACTTGCTCAGTCAACATATGACATTCTCGTAAACCAGACTATAAGCGATAATGAAGAAACAGCTCAGAATGCAGTAAACACAGCCCAGATTGCTCTTGAATCAGCTCAGAAGAATTTAAGAGACGCCACAGTTACAAGCCCCATTTCAGGCACTGTTTTGGAATGCAACGTTACGGCAGGGGCTACACTTTCAAGCTCTTCACCTTTCGTTATTATCGACCAAAGCACGGTTAACGTTGAGGTAAACGCTTCCGAACAGATTATATCCGTTCTTACGGTTGGCAGTGAAGCCGAAATTACCGTTTCAACTCTGGGAACAGACACATTCACCGGTACGGTTACGGAAATCGCTCCCGGCGCAAACTCAGACGGTACATACACAGTTAAGATTAACATACCCAACCCGGACTCAAAGCTTAAATCGGGCATGAGCGCAAAGGTTGCATTTAATAAGGAAATAAGTGAAGACGCTCTTGTTCTTCCCAGAGACAGTGTTTTCAATGATGATGAGGAATATTATGTATTCGTTGTAAACGGCCAGGGAACCGGCAGCGAAACAGCCGAAAGACGTGTGGTAGAAGTAGGCGTAGACGGAGGAACGGAGATAGAAGTTACAAGCGGAATTTCCGCCGATGAGCTTGTTGTTACAAAGGGACAGACTTATCTTGTAGACGGAAGCGCAATAAATGCAGTTCAGATTAACGGCGTAGTTGTAGAAGATGATGACAACAGCATTGGGGATGCAGCCGTGGAAAATGAGGAGGACCCCGCTAAATGATAAAAACCGCTATTAAACGACCCGTAACTATCTGTATGATAGTTATAGCAGTTCTTATTATAGGCTTTGTAGCCTATCAAACACTGGATCTGGCTTATATGCCCAGTACAAGCGCACCCATTGCCATGGTTATGGCTTCATATGAGGACGCAGGCCCGGAAGAGGTTTTGGAGCTTGTTACCAAGCCTTTGGAAGAACAGCTTTCCACTATTACCGGTGTTGACACAATAACGTCAAGCTCTTCGGAAGGCAGCTCAAGAGTTATGATTGAGTTTACCTCAGACACAGACCTTGATGAAGCCGTAAATGATATTCGTGACAAACTTGAAAGAGTAAGACTTCCCGACGACGTAGACGACCCTTCCATTATGAAAATGGAAATGAATTCAGACTCATTCAGCGTAGGTATTACATCAGATACTATGGATATAGCTACTCTTTATACCTATGTTGACGACAATATTCTTACATACTTCGAGAGAATAGAGGGTGTTGCTTCGGTAGAAATCAGAGGCGGTATCGACACGGAAATTCAGGTGGTTGTTGACCCCGAAAAGGCAAGCCTTTACGGAATTTCACTTTCGGAAATAGCGTCATCCCTTTCTGCTGAGAACCAAAACATATCAGCCGGCGAGCTTAAACAGGGCACGCAGGATATGACGCTGAGAGTTGCAGGGCAGTTTGATTCAATAGAGGATATTAAAAACATATATATAACAACCTCCGCAGGCAACGGCCTTCTTCTTAAGGATATTGCAACATCCATAGAAGAGGTTGAGCTTGACCAGGAGAGAATTTCACTTATAAACGGAGTAGAGGGTATTAACGTTGAAGTTTCCCTTGCTTCGGACGGAAACATTGTTGAGGTTTCCGACAGTGTAAATGCAACAATAGAATCTTTGGAAGCATCGGAGCCTAATCTTGACTTCCTTATGCTTTCAACAACAGCCGACTATATTAAAAGATCTATAAACAACGTAGTAGAGACAGCCTTTCAGGCAGCTATTATAGCCGTTATTATTCTTCTTATATTCTTACAGAACTGGAAGAGTGCCTTTATTATAGGTATATCAATTCCTACATCTATCATGGCTACCTTCGGCGGTATGTATCTGGCCGATATGACAATGAACATCATTTCAATGGGCGGTGTCGTTATAGCCATAGGTATGTTGGTAGATAACTCGGTAGTTGTACTTGAAAATATTTCAAACTGGCGGGCCAAGGGCTATTCGGTTTTTGACTCCGCTTATCAGGGCACAAAAGAGGTTGCCATGGCGGTTTTCGCTTCAACCCTTACAACGGTAGCCGTATTCGCTCCCTTCCTTTTCTGGGACAGTACGATAGGTACTATGCTTAAGGAAATAGCATATACAGTATGTTTTGCTCTTGCGGCATCCTATTTTGTATCCGTTACCTTTGTTCCCACGGCCTGCGCTGTTCTTATGGCTAACGAGGACAGACCCAGAGTAAGGCCTAAGAGAAGAACAATTCTCAATTCAATAGGCGATGTTGTAAACAGTGCTTTAAACAGACTTGACAGTGTTTACAGCAAATTCTTGGGCCTTTGCCTTCGCCACAGAATCATAACCGTTGCGGTTGTAATTGTGCTTTTTGTACTTACACTTTCAACAGCAAACGGTTTGGGCATGAACCTTATGGGAAGCTCAGATGAAGGTTCGGTTTCGGTTTCGGCGGATATTCCCGACGGATATGACTTTGACTATGCTTATGAAATAATGATGGAAATGCTTGACAACATAGGGGAAATCCCCGAAGTTGAATCATCAAACGCTCAGGTTAGCTCAAACAGAATAAGCATAAGCTATAACCTTGTTTCTTCCGACGAAAGAGACAGAAGCGATGAAGATATTTCGGCTTATATAGAACAGGCTGTTTCAACCATTGCCGGTGCAGACATAAGCGTTTCAGAAGGGTCAATGGCTATGGGCGGCTTCGGCGGCAGTGGCTTTACTCTTGAAATTACAGGTGAAGACACAGACACACTTCAGGAAATAAGCGACGACCTTGTTGAAAAATTTGAAGAAATCGACGGAGCAAAGGATATCGAAAGCTCTCTCGATTCCTCCACATTACAGGTTGATATTATTATAGACAGAGCAAAGGCAGCCTCCTACGGCATAAGTTCGCAATCGATAGCTTCGGCAGTAAGCTATGCAAATTCAGGTGTATCTAACACTACACTTAAGTCGGACGGTACGGAAACGGATATAACCGTTATGTACCCCGAAGAAACAGTTGAATATGTAAAGGATCTTTACTCAATGACTATTACAACCTCATCTGGAGTTGAAATTCCTCTTACTGAGGTTGCGGACATAGTTCAAACGGAAACGGCTCAGACTATTTCAAGAGAAGACCAAGTAACATATATAAGCATAACAGGTGAAATCGACGGACAGGACACAAACTCAACACAGGCCCTTATTCAGGATAAGCTTGACGAATATGTATTCCCCGACGGATATTCTTATTCATTCGGCGGTATGGGCGAAATGATGACCGAAACCTTCAACACTATGTACATAATCATAGCTGTTGCTATAGCTTTGGTATTCATAGTTATGGCGTCACAGTTCGAGTCTCTTGTTCAGCCTTTCGTTATCATGTTCTCTATGCCCCTTGCTATTTCAGGCGGCTTGTTCGGTGTATTCATTACAGGTCAGGACCTTACGGCCCTCGGTCTTATAGGTTTCCTTATGCTGGTCGGTATGGTCGTTAACAACGGTATCGTTCTTATAGACTATGCAAACCAGAGACGTCTTGAACACGGTATGGGTTGTTATGAAGCCCTTGTGGAATCGGGCCGTTCCAGACTTCGTCCTATCCTTATGACAACACTTACAACAGTCTGCGGTATGATTCCCATGGCTTTAGCTCTTTCGGAAGGTATGGAAACCCAGCAGTGTATGGGTATAGTTATCATATTCGGTCTTTCAATCGGTACTTTGGTAACACTTATATTCATACCCGTTCTCTACTCGCTTATTGACAGCCTGTCTAACAGAATCAGAAGAATTACAGCTAAGATTTCACCCTATGCAGACGCAATGGAGAACAAGTATACAAGAGCCTTAAAGGCTTATAAAGAAAAACAGGAACAGCAGATTTATCATTAATGAATTATCTCAGAAGGAGGGTAATTATGAAAAAAAGTAAATTAATATCATCGGCTTTGATATTAACCCTTTCTGTGACGGCCCTGATGCCGGGTACAGCCTATGCCAGCGCAAGCGGCAAGGTGTATGTTGACGGCACAGGCAAAAACGCAACCTCATCGGTAACAAAGATAGGAACGGGAGCTTATCCCGTTCTGGCCGAGGGTGAGGCAATGACTGTTGATATGGCGGTCGAAAGGGCTATAGCACAGAGCAGCACAATAAAAACATATGAAGACAACATTGAGATTGCCGAAGACAATATGTCAGACGTAAGAGTCTGGAGAAACGCCGCTACGGAATTCACAGAGGTTAACTCCTATGCTATTCAGTATAAAACTCTTGAATCCAATGTTGCAACCTACAAGCAGAGAATAGAGGTTGAAAAGCAGACAATAAGATATCAGGTTGAAAGCTATTTCTCAAATATAATAAATGCACAGAACAGTCTGGCTATTTATGACGAATATTTGGATATCGAAACCAGAAATCTTGAAATCTACAAGAAACAGCTTGAACTGGGCTTAATAAGCCAAACTCAGTATGACAGCTATTTAGACAGCTATAACTCCGCTGTCACAACAAAAACAACCCTTCAGAACACGGTGGACTCAAACTATACTTCACTTAACACTCTCTTAAGCTACAATGTTGCCGCTGTTTATGACGTTGACTTAGGCGATATAGAATATGAGCCTATTGACAGGTCAACTCTTGAAACACAGGTTGCTTTGGCTACATCTTCCTCAAATCTTAATATAGCCATTCTCCAGAGAAGTGTTGATATTGCAAAGTATACGTTAGAGCTTCACTCGGAGCTTTATTCAAGCGAAACAAAGCTTGAGGTTACCTCTCAGCTTTATACGGCACAAAGCAACTTAAACGACACAAAGCTTTCATATGAGGGCACCATTAAGACCCTTTATCAGAGTATCGTAGAAAGCGAAGAAAACTATTCTGACCTTGTAAGTCAGCTTAACACACTTAACAACACAATGAGCGTATATGAAAAGCAGTATGAGCTTGGCCAGATTACCGAGCTTCAGCTTGACACCTATCACTATACGGTTAAGAGTCTTGAAAATCAAATAGAACAGGCGTTGTATTCACACTATCTCTTAGTACAGCAATATGAGAACCCCAACCTGCTCTGATGATGATTGATAATATTAAAAAGGGGTACGGATGAACGTACCCCTTTAAAATAAACATAATGTGGGGATAATAAGAAAGCAATTTCAAAAAAGGGTGGATTAATATGGACAGAAAATATACAATACTCGTGGCAGACGATACTGCGGAAATAAGAGAGGTTTTAAAGGTTCTTCTCGAAAGCGAGGGTTATAACGTTGTCGAAGCGGTTGACGGTCAGGACGCCATAGACAAGGTTGACGAAAACACCTCACTTATTATTTTAGACATAATGATGCCCGTTAAAGACGGATATAAGGCGTGTACGGAAATAAGAGAAAAAACAATGGCGCCTATACTTTTTCTTACCGCAAAAACAGAAGATCAAGACAAGACAATGGGCTTCTGTCTGGGCGGAGACGACTATATGGTTAAGCCCTTCTCCTTCTCTGAAATTGTGGCAAGAGTCAGGGCGCTTTTGAGAAGATATTATGTCTACAGAAACAACGAAGAAGAAAGCGGAAAGCTTATTAAAATAGGGGATCTTGTTATAGATACCGATAAAAACAATGTTACCGTAGGCGGAAACGAGGTTATTTTAACCGATATAGAATATAACATTCTTCTTCTTCTGGCTTCAAACAGAAAGAAAATCTTCACAAACGAAAACATATATGAATCCGTTTGGAATGAAATGTATGTATATTCCGCCAGCAACACCGTAACCGTTCATATAAGAAAGCTCAGATCAAAAATAGAAAAGGACCCGCAGAATCCCAGGTATATTAAAACAGTGTGGGGAAGAGGATACAGGATTGAGTAAAGAGAAAAAAACAGATAAAAAAGGCGAAAAAAAGAGTATAGCCTCCGTGTTTGACAAGAGAGACAAATACGGCGAATTCGGAAAAAGGCTCATTTTTATAAATCTTGCGGCTGTTATAAGCGCCGTGATGCTTTTTTGTTTTATGTTTATAATCGAAAACAAGGTTATAGGCGACAGATTTAAAGCTCAGGAATATGTCAGCAAAAACACTGTTCATGAGGTTGAAGACCTTCAGGAATATATCACCGCCCATAGCCTGACCACAAAGGATATAGACGAGATTGATGACTGGGTTTACAACAAAAGAAACGTTCTTCTTATTATTTATGACGGGGGAAGGGTTATTTATGACTCAACTCTCGGCAAGGGCGGACGGGAAGGGCTTGACTCGGAAGAAAACCAAGGCACCGAGGAAGCGCCCATACCCTCTTCAAACCATGCCAGATATACTCTTGAGTTTGCCGACAAAACCGTAAAAATCGATTTTGTTTCATTTTTTGATATGAGGGCAAGGTTTATATATGTGACCCTGCAGTTTTGCATATGCTTCCTTCTTGTTCTTGTAATAGTTCTTTTTAACGCCTTTAAAATGGCGAACTATTATACAACCCTTGAAGCCGACGCAAGGAAAATCGAAGAGGGTGACCTAAACCATAACATAACCGTAAGAGGCTACGGCCGTCTTTCTTCTGTTGCAAGCGCTATGGAGCAAATGAGAATTTCAATAATAGAGAGGCACGAAAAGGAAAACGAGCTTATAGACTCAAGCCACAACCTTGTTATGTCTATGTCTCACGATTTGAGAACACCTCTTACTATTTTAATAGGCTATCTTGAAATTTTGTCGGGGAAAAAATATAAGGACGACGAAACAAGGAACCTGTATATTGACAAGTGTAAGGAAAAGGCTTATCAGATTAAACAGCTTTCAGACAGACTTTTCGAATATTTTCTGGCGTTCAGCACGGACGAAGAGGATCTCCACACTCAGATTTACGACAAAAGCGTTTTCAGTGAGCTAATGGAGGACTATGTCTTTACACTTAACGAAAAGGGCTTTAAGCTTGACTATTCTATGGACAGCGGCAAGGACTACTATATTGCCCTTGATATTCAGCTTATGCGCCGTGTTATGGATAATATGTTTTCAAACATAAACAAATATGCCGACAGAGAAATGCCTGTAAGAATAAGCGTCTCTAACAACGGCCACCAGCTTATTTTCAGCTTCAGCAACTATATAATAAAAAATTTGGCTAAGGTAGAGAGCACAAACATAGGTCTTTCGGTCTGCAAAAAAATAATTTCCAGACACAAGGGCAGTCTTGAGGTTGAAAAAGATGAAGACAAATTTAAGGTTATAATAAAGCTGCCCATAACCAGAAACAGAGCAGAGCTGGAAAACGAACAGAATAAAAACACAAAAAAACAATAACAAATAACGCAAAAAAACCGAGTCCGTAAGATTCGGTTTTTTTGCGTTATTCGCAGCTGCAAAGCTATGAAAAATATGATATAATGGATGTGTAAAAGAAGGGAAAACAACACTGATTTAAGGAGGTGAGAGTATGAACGAAAAAGAAATTATAAACAACATTATAGATTCTTATGTTACACTTCAAACAATAAACGCGGCCGATGATGTTAATCCTGAATTAGACTA
>JAJQCI010000089.1:0-6403 GCA_021202835.1 Clostridiales bacterium
ATTATAAACGGTAAGGTTTACAGACTCAGTACAACAGACAGTGAGGAATATATAAAGTCTGTGGCAGAATATGTAAACAGAAAATATACCGAAATTCTTAAGGAAACCTCTTCAATAGCAAGACTGTCGGAATATTTTCCCATTATGCTTGCTTTAAATATAGCCGATGATTTATTTAAAAAATCGGATGACAGGGGCAAGAGCATTAAGGCAAACTCCGACCTTGAAAATAAAGTCTTTAAGCTTGAAAACAGCCTTAAAGCCGCCGAAGCTTCTCTCGAAAACAAGAATAAGGAGCTTGAGGGCTCGAAGCTTATAAGCGAGGAGATTAAAACAAGCCTTAAAATTAAGGAGGAGGAGACTGCGGCTTTGAGCCTTCAGCTGGCAAGAGCAAAGGAAGAGGCCGACAGCCTGAAGCTTGAAAACAAGCGTCTTTCAGCTATAATAACAGACGCAGGCCTTGTGCCGCCTGTGCCCGACAAAAACGGAAAAATCAAAGATAAAGACAAAGACAGGGAAACCCTTCTCAAGGAGCTTAACGACATAAAATCCGAAAACGGAAGAACAAAGAAAGAAAACAAAAACCTTGCCGAAAGGCTCAGACTTATGGAAGAGGAGCTTACTCTTTTAAAATCCACTGCCGTAACGGATATTGAAGCAGGAGGGCAGGTTGTTATAACCTCTCCGGATATAAAGAAGGAAACTGCACCGGAAGGCAAAACGGTTAAGGTTCAAAAACAAACAAAGAAGTGATGATTTTTGGGAAAATATGAAATTTTGGCTCCCTGCGGAAATGTGGAGGCGGCCTATGCCGCAGTGGCCGCAGGCTGTGACAGCATATATCTGGGAGCAAAGGCATATAACGCAAGGGCTCTTGCGGAAAACTTTGAAAACGATGATATAAAGCAGATTATAGATTTCTGCCATTTAAGGGGCGTTAAGGTTTTCATAACCTTTAACATACTTTATAAGGAAGCCGAAGTCAATGATGTTTTAAAGCTGGCATCAACGCTTTATTCCTACGGAGCAGACGCCTTTATATGCGCCGACATAGGCTTAATGAGCGTTTTCAAGGAATATTTCAAGGGTTTAAAAATAAACGCAAGCACTCAAACTACAATTCATAACTCCGACTCTGCCCTGGCTTTTAAAGCTTTGGGGGCGGACAGGCTTGTTCTTTCAAGAGAATTAAGCCTTAAGGACATAAGAGCGATTTATGACAGACTGGGAGATGAACCGGATATAGAAGCCTTTGTTCACGGGGCTCTCTGTGTCTGCTATTCCGGAAGGTGTCTTTATTCCTCCTTTGTAGGGGGCAGAAGCGGAAACAGGGGGCAGTGTGCACAGCCCTGCCGAATGGAATATTCTCTTTTAAAGGATGGAAAGGAAGCCGCAAGGGGCGCTCTGCTTTCCCCTAAAGATATTATGACGGCCGGGCATATTTTCGATATGACAAAAGCCGGAGTAAAGGCCTTTAAAATAGAGGGAAGAATGAAAAGCCCTGCCTATGTTTTTCAGACTGTCAAAACCTACAGAAAATATCTTGACACTGCCATTTCCGAGGGAAAAGACAATAAAATAACGACAGACGACAAAAACAAACTCCTTCAGGTTTTCAGCCGAGGGGGAGATTTTTCCGAAGGCTATTTGTATATGGCAAAAGGGCGGCCGATGCTTTCGGAAAGCGTAAAAAACAGCGGCAGAGAAGTGGGCGCAGTAATCTCATCTGACAGAAACGGCTGTAAAATAAAGTTTTTCGAAGATGTAAAATGCGGCGACGGCATAGAAATTTTAGGCAGAAACACAGGTACAAACATATCGGAAAAAATAGGCGCCGGCAAAACAGCTTATTTCAAAATAAAGGGCAAAAAAGGAGACAGAGTTTTTCTGTCCTATGACAAGGCCCTTACAGACGGCATAAAAAAAGAAATCTTCGCCGCAGACAGAAAAAGAAGCATAGAAGCCCACTTCACGGCAAAAATCGGCGAACCTCTAAGCTTAAGCCTTAAAGCGGACGAAGGAGAAATAACCGTAAGCGGAGAAATCTGTCAAAAAGCCGAAAACCGCCCCGTAAGGGGAGAAGAAATAGCCGAAAGAATTTCAAAAACGGGAAATACGCCTTTTGAAATAAAAAAGCCTGTGATTGAAGCCGAAGAGGATATTTATATTCCGGTAAAGGAGCTTAACGCCTTGAGAAGAAGGGCTTGTGACGCTTTGGCTGAAAAAATAACAGAGCATTATGAAAAAGAAAGGCCGAAGCTGCCCGAATGGCCGGTTTTGGAAAAAACGCAGAATAAGCCGTTTATTTCGGCGGAAATAACAACGGCGGCTCAGCTTAAGGCTGTTTTGGAAAGAGATATAAAAAGAATTTATATAAACGACTCCCTTCTTGCAAAGGAAACCGCAGAAAGGTTTAGAGACAGGGAAATATATTTTACTCTGCCCTCTGTTATAAGAGAAGAAAATCTCGAAAGCGTTTTTAACACAATGAGGGAACTGGAAAACACTAATATAACCGGTTTTTTGACAAGAAATTTAACTTTATTTAAAACAGACAAAAAAATAATCTGCGACCACACTCTCGGAGTCTTTAACTCCTTTACGGCAAAGAAGCTTTTGAGTAAATATAACGGCATAACACTTTCAACGGAGCTTAAACCACGGGAGCTTAAGCCCCTTTGCGGCAAAAACACAGAGGTTATAGCTTACGGCCGGCTGCCCCTTATGGTTACGGAGCAGTGCCCCGCAGGAAATTTTGTGGGAAACAACAGGGGCAGACGGTTCTGTTCTCTTAAGGGCAGGGCTGAGGGCTTTTCGCTTAAAGACAGGGTCGGTATGGTTCACCCCTTAGAGCCCTGCTGTGAATATTGCTTCTGTAAAATTTTAAGCGGCGAGCCTGTTTTTGCCCCCGAAGCCCTGAGCCTTTCAGCTGAGGCCTTTAGGCTTATTTTCACAACGGAAACAGAACGGGAAACGGCCGGCATAACAGATTATTTTATCGAAAAGCTTAAAAATCCGTCGGCTTTAAATCAGACGGACATAAAGGGACAGCCCCTTAAGGGGGTAAGGTGACTATATGATTGAACTTATTATTTTTCTGTCAAAATATTTGTTTATAATACTTATAGCCATATTCTGCCTTCAAAGCGGTTATCTGATATCAAAAGGCAGACAGATGGACTACCCTTCGGCTGAAAACACCGCTGCGGTAAAGCTCCAGAGAGTGACTATGATATTGTTTCATATTTTGGCATACGCCACACTTTATTTCAATTCAGACATACCTGTTAAAGACTATTTGGTTACGGCTGTGGGAGGTCTTATGCTGATTGCGGCGATTCCCCCATTTATAAGGCTGGTTTACAATAAAATAAACGGTCTTGTTATAAACTGTATGTATTTTCTTATGGATTTAAGCCTTGTGATTCTCCAGAGACTTAACCCCGAATATGCCCTGAAGCAGCTTATGTTTTTCTTTATAGGCTCCGCCGGTATTCTTTTGATATATCCGGTTTTGAAATATTCCAAAAATCTCCACAGGCTTAAATACGGATATTTGGGGCTGAGCTTCCTGCTTCTTATTCTGACGCTTTTCTTCGGAACCACAACGAGAGGCGCCACAAACTGGATTTATATAGGTGAGTTTTCCTTCCAGCCCTCTGAAATTGTCAAAATACTTTATGTGTTTTATTTTGCGTCGGTATTTTCAAGAGAAATAAGCCTGAAGGAAACAGTGGTTCAGCTTGCCGCAGGCTTGGCTTTTGTCTGTCTTTTGGTTCTCCAGAAGGATTTGGGCTCTGCACTTATATTCTTTATGACCCTTCTTATAATGGTCTTTATAGCAACGGGAAATATTCCCGTTATATTGGGAAGTGTGGGCTGTGCCTGTGTGGGCGCCGTTATAGCCTATAAGCTTTTTTACCACATTCAGGTAAGAGTTTCGGCATGGCTTGACCCTTGGGGCGACATAGGAAACACAACCTATCAGATTGCACAGTCTCTCTTCGCCATAGGCAGCGGAGGCCTTTGGGGCAGCGGTTTGGGGAAGGGCTATGCCTCGTCTATACCCATTGTGGAAAGCGACTTTATATTTTCCGCCATATGTGAGGAGTTCGGGGTTATATTTGCAATATTCGTAATTTTTATATATCTGACAATATTCTACTGCGGAGTGAGAAGCGCCCTGAACACAGAGTCTAAGTTTAACGCTCTTTTGGCCTCCGGCCTGACGGGGCTTATATGCTTCCAGACATTCCTTATAATAGGCGGCGTAACGAAGTTTGTTCCCCTTACGGGAGTAACCATGCCCTTTGTAAGCTACGGCGGAACCTCTGTTGTTATATCTTCGATTATAATAGGAATTCTCCTCTGGATATATGTTCCCAAAACGGAATTTTCGGAAGAAAAATACGGAACGGACGAGGCTCCAAAAAAGCGCAGACGCAAATCGGCGGAAACAGCGGCTTCCGAAAGAACAAAGCAAACCGCAGGCCGGCGGCGAAAAGCGAATTCGGGTACAGCGTCCGAAGGGCCTTTAAGCAGACAGGTAAGGGGGCGGAGGGATGAATAAAAAGATTAAAATAACATTTTGGATTCTTTTTGCAATGTTTGCCGCTCTTATAATTTATTTGGGGTATTTTACGATAATAGAAGCCCCTACGGCAATAAACAACCCCTACAATCTCCGTTTAACATCAAAGGAAAGCTCTATAAAAAGAGGAAACATAGAGGACGTAAACGGAGTTGTAATTGCGGAGAGTATTTTGGAGGAGGACAGCTATACAAGACAGTATAACTACCCACGAATGTACTGCCACATAACGGGATATACGGATATGGGCAAAACAGGAGTTGAAAGCGCATATAATGCCCAGCTTTTGACTCTTCACCATGAAACTCTTCAAAAATTTTTGTACATACTTACAAACAAGGTTTTCAAAAAGGGCAAATTTTCACTTACAGGCTTAAGCTCACTTTCAGAAGAAGCCTATGCACTGGATTTTGACAGCATGGGGGCCGGTTGGAATGAAGAAGGCGAAAGCCCCGGCCCGGATGACGATGTTCTTTCGGACGGAGGGGCCGAAGCGGAAACAGAGGGAACAACCGAAGATGTATTTGAAGACGACTCTGAGTTGGGGTCGGAAATAAAGAGTATTTATGACAATATAGAAAACATATCTCCTCCCGGTCTTGACACGATATATTCCGACGGATATGAATCCGAAAACGATTTTTTTGCCCCACTGGCAAACGGTTATGTTTTGGAGGGGAACACAGTGGTTTTGTCTGTTGACCACAGAATACAGGAGAAGGCTTTTGAGCTTTTGGGGGAGAGAAACGGCTCTGTGGTTGTTTCCGACGTAAACACGGGTATGATAAAGGCTATGGTTTCATATCCGAATTATAACCCTCAGACAATAGCCGAAAACTGGGAATATCTTACCACCGACGAAGACAATACGCCCCTTCTGAACAGGGCAAGCCAGGGGCTTTATACTCCCGGGTCTATTTTCAAAATAGGAATGGCTCAGCTTTTGATAGATACGAATCAGGCCGATATGACATTTGAGTGCACGGGAACTAATCATTTCGGAAACAAAACCCTGAGATGCTACAACGAAACAGTTCACGGCCACGTAAACCTAAGAGACGCCTTTAAGCAGTCATGCAACGGATATTTTGCACAGGCCGCCTTAAACCTTACGGCTGACCGGCTTATAACGCAGGCCAAAAATCTGGGGTATAATTCAGATTATGATTTCCCTTTGGAACACTCCGTAAGCATTTTCGGCCTTACGGAGGATTCAAACAATTCCGAGCTTGTTGACACGGGAATAGGGCAGGGAAAAACAATGGTTTCGCCTCTGCATATTAATATGATAACCTCCGCCGTAGCAAACGGAGGAACTATGTATACCCCTCAAATAGTCTCAGCCCTTAAAAGCTGCAGCGACACTGTAATAAAGGAATATGAACCGGATAAAATGGGAACGGTTATGTCTGAGGAAACAGCAGCCTCTTTAAGAGAGCTTATGAGGGCCGTTGTAACGGAAGGAACGGGAACTCTGGCAAACACAGAGCAAATTGCAATAGCCGGAAAAACCGGAACAGCGGAAAACGGAACGGATAATGACCATATATGGTTTACCTGCTTTGCGCCGTATGAAAACCCTGAATATGCCGTTACGGTTATGCTTGAATATGCCGGAAAAAGCAGCAAGGCCGTACCCATAGCGGCGGAGCTATTGGAATATATAAGCACTTTGGAATAAAATCTTTTGCAGGGGCTGTGCCCGGTTTTTCGTGTCAATTTTCAATTGACACGAAAAACCGGCCGGGGAAAGGGGTGCGGACAGCGCCTGCCGTGCAGGGCACGGCCGGCGCTGCCGCAAGGGTAAGCGCC
>JAJQCI010000089.1:6413-8435 GCA_021202835.1 Clostridiales bacterium
ACCAAATATATTACTGATAAAAGAGAGGTACAAGTATGAAATACAAACTCACAGCATTATTTTTAACTCTTGCCGTGTTTGCGGCAGGCTGCGGCTCCGAAACGGAAACAGCCGTTGAATCCACCGGAAGATATAACCCAAACTCTCAGGACGATGAGGAAGAAGTCTTTATATCACAAGACCCGGACAACAGACCAAATATAGCCATATGCCTGCCCGAAGAAAACAGCTACACAAAAAAGCTGGCCACAGAGCTTACAAACAAGCTTTGGGTAGCCGGCGGCAATATAATACTCAGGTATGCTGAGAACGACTCTGACATTCAGGCAGAGCAGGCGAAGGAGCTTTTCGAACAGGATATAGCTGGGTTTGTTTACTGCCCTGTTGACGGCGCTGATTTGAACATTGACAGCTTAAACGAAAAGGACATTCCCGTTATAAATATTGATGTGTTGGATCCTTATACGGAGTGTACGGATTTTTATATAGCCTATGACAATGTAAAAATAGGTGAAGATATTGCGGACTATATTGTCAGTACAAAGGAATTAAGCGTCAGCAAGGACGTAACGATTGAATTTTTATTCGGTGAAAACACCTCTGTGACGGAAGACATTTATGAAGGGCTTATGAACGGCCTTTCCGAATATTTTGACAGCGGCGCCCTTGTGTGCCGTTCCGGCAGAACAGACCTTGAAAGCTGCACAACAACAGCCAAAACCGCCGTAGAGGTTTTGAACGACCTGGGCCGCTATCTTTCCGGCTATTATCTTAACAATGACCTTCAGGTTTGTGTAACCGGCTCAGACTATATTGCCAGCGGCTGTAATGCATATTTTTTGTCAAACGGATATACAATAGATATATTCCCCGTTGTGACGGGAGTTAACGGCGAAGCCTCTGCCGTCAGAGATTTCGAACAGGGCTTTTTGTCTATGACATCTTTTAAAGACGCTTCAAACGAAGCCGAAATTTGCGCAAAGGCCATGAGTGCCCTCGTAAACAGAAAAAGCGTCGGCAATATAGCAGAAACCAAAACACTTAACGGAGATAATAAAATCCCTTCCGTAATACTTAACGGTAAAATAGTTACGGAAGCAAACTACAGCGAAGAGCTTGTAAACGGAAGCTATTATACCGATAAGGAAATATATGGATAAAACCGCAAAAATTAAAAACAACGTATAAATAAAAATATTTTGTCAATAATAACCATATGAACATAAACACGGCAGTGCGCAGGGAGGTGGTTATTATGACAAAATACAGAATGTGCCTGATTGCTTTGCTTATGCTCTCTGTTATGATGCTGGGTGTGCTTTCGGGCTTTTTTCTGCTTACGCCCAACCCCGAACGCATAGCCGAAACGGAAAATATACAGGCGGAGGAGCTTAAGCCGGTGACTTCGCAGGAGGAAAAAATAAATTCAGATACAAAAATAGTATATGAATATGTTTATTTGGGCGGACACAAGGAGTACAGCGAAACAACGGCGCCCCGAAGCTGGCAGGGCTTCACCCTTACCGAATTTAAAGATGTTTTCGAAAGCTGGCAGATAAAGGAGTTCAGCTCCGAAGAGGTAAGGCTTTCGAAGAACCTAAAGGTATATTCTCCGAAACACTATGTTTTGGGGGTTTACGACGGCTATGTGGCTGTTTTCAGAAAAAACGAATATGACGAAGACAAGGTTAAGCAGGTGACGGGAACGCCCCTTTCATCCCTTCCCGAAGCGGAGCAAAAAAGGCTTTTAAAAGGCATAGATTTCTACGGCGACAGCGAGCTTATAAAGATTCTGCAGGACTACGAAACATAGTCAAAACAAATCATAAATTTTTTATTGTTTTTGTGCAAAATCTCAATGTTTTTAAGGGTGCTTGTGCAAACTGTTCAAAAAAATAAAGAAAATTTGTTAATCTTAGGTCACACTAAATTGCCGAATCTGTTATAATAATACTTGTGAAAACCCTTAAACATTTTCACACACAGTTTAAGACATCCCCCAATATGTTTAAACTGTAAAAC
>JAJQCI010000300.1 GCA_021202835.1 Clostridiales bacterium
CTTTAAGGGGAAGCATAAAACTGTATTCTTCCGCTGTTTTTCCGTAAACCTCTCCTTCCGCAGCAGTAAAAACAGAGCCTAAAACCTCCTGCTCTGCCTTCAAAAAAACCTCTCCGCTTATAAGAATATCTCCTGCGCCGACGGCCGTTCCCTCCCTGACCATAGGAGTTCCGGCGCTGACGGTTAAATCGGTAATGACAGCACTGCACTCAGAAACAATATCCCCGGCGGCAGCCTCTTCGGTTTTCTCAGCCGTTGGAATTGTTTCCGAAACGGTTATCAAAGCCCTTGTTCCCGAAACGGAAACAGAAGCAAATGAAATATCCTTAAACCTGTTTTTAAGCTCTCTTTCTATAAGATTTGTGTCTAGTAAGGATTTTTTTGCCCCGTATGTCAGGCTGTTTTCAGCGCAAAGCTCCAAAATTTCCCCTGTAGGTGCTCTGTAATTTCCCCGCACCTCTATAAGCCAGATTCGTCCCGTTGAAAAAAGCAAAAAAAGGCTGAAAAACAAAGCTCCTGCCGTAAAAAAATATCTTTTCTTAAGCTTTCCCCAAAAAACGGGCAGCCCTTTTTCGCAGAGTATCTCCGGGCAGCAGCCGGATTTTCTTGCCGGTTTTTCAACTCTTTTTATGTCTCTTTTTCCGACCCAAAAACAGACCCCCTCATCATCGGAAGACACGTTCCAGATATAGACGCCTTCATTAGCCAGTATGTTTAAAAACCTGAAGGCCATATACCCTCTGATTCTTATATTTAAGCTGCCTGTTATAAAAAAATAAATTTTAAGAAACATAGCCGCCCCTCACATAAACAAAATAGTGCAGATTTTACCTTTAATTTTAACAATATCCTTCTTTATGTATTCAAGCCCCAGTCCTTCGCCCCGAACGCAGAGCCTTCCGCATTTTGTGGCCAAAACAACCTCTCTTCCGCAGAAAGCAGTTATTCTTCTGTAATTTTGATCTACAATGCTGCCGTTTCCGCAGACAGTCATAAGGGGAGTATCGTTAAGCGCCTCTTCGGGCAGCTCCAGTCCGTCAGCAAGTTTTCGCCCTAACATAATCTCCCCCCTCAAAATACCGTCTTCTCATAAAAATATATTCAAAGTTTTCCTGTAATATTCTTTTTACAAATCCTCCGGTTTATGTTATAATCATAATAAAAATATGAAAGGAAGTAATTCAAATGTCAAACTTTTTCTTAAATGACGATTCACCGGTTATAAACCTGCCCGACGGCAAAACAAGACGCAAAATTTTGGCCCACAACGACAACTTAATGATTGTTGAAGTAGTTTTCGACAAGGACGGTGTAGGGGCTCTCCATACCCACCCCCACACACAGGCAACCTATTGTCTTTCGGGAGAGTTTGAGTTTACTGTAGGCGGCGAAACGAAGGTAATAAAGCCCGGCGACACTCTTATTATGCCCTCCGGCATAGAACACGGCTGCCGGGTTTTAACCGACGGAGGAAAAATTCTGGACATATTCACTCCCGAAAGAAAGGATTTTCTTTAATATTTATATCTGAGAACCCTGAAAAGAGCGGCAGATAAGCCGAATGTATAAATACTTTTTAAAAAGACGGTGATATTTTGAAAGCAGTTATATTTGACTTAGACGGTACCCTTCTTGACACATTGGGAGATTTGGCGGCGGCCGTCAATTATGCTTTAAAGCAAAACGGACTTAAAGAAATCAGCGAAGAAACTGTCAAGGGATATGTGGGAAACGGTGCAAAGCTTCTTATTTCAAGAAGCATAGGCGGCTCCGACTCTCCTCTTTTTGATAAATGCTATAATGATTTCAGAGAATATTATTTTTCTCATTTGTCAGTTAAAACAAAGCCCTATGAGGGTATTACAGATGTTTTGAAAACTCTTAAAAACAGAGGCTTTAAAACGGCGGTTTTGTCAAATAAGCCCGACGAAGCCACCGGAGCCCTTTCAAAGCTTTATTTCGGTGAGCTTATAGATTTTCCAAGGGGCGAAAAGCCCGGTGTCAACAAAAAGCCCTCCCCCGAGGGAGTTTTTGAGGTTCTCTCTCATTTGGGCGCAGGGGCCGAAGAGACTGTTTATGTGGGAGATTCGGATGTTGACATACAAACGGCAAAAAACAGCGGCCTTAGATGTATAAGCTGCAGCTGGGGCTTTAAAACAAAGGCTTTCCTAATTGAAAACGGAGCCGAAACAATAGCCGACAGCCCCGGGGATATTTTAAATTTTATTTAGCAGGTGATGGAAAATGACTTTACAGCAGTTAAAATATGTTATAATGGTAGCAAACAAAGGCTCAATAAGCGAAGCCGCAAAATCCCTCTTTATTTCTCAGCCAAGCCTTACAAATGCCGTTAAGGATTTGGAAGAAGAGCTGAATATAAGAATTTTTAACAGGAACAATAAAGGCATTAGCATCTCCGCCGACGGTGAAGAATTTTTGGGCTACGCCAGACAGGTTATAGAACAGACTGAGCTTTTGGAGCAAAAATATCTGAGAGGAACCCCGGGAAAGCTTCACTTTTCCGTTTCCTCTCAGCATTATTCCTTTGTGGTTGACGCTTATGTCGATTTAATAAAGGAGTTTAACGCCGATGAATATGACTTTACTCTGAAAGAAACCAGAACCTTTGAAATTATAGATGATGTCAGACTTTTAAGAAGCGAAATAGGTGTTTTGTATATATGCAATTTTAACGAGAAAATTATAAAAAAATTCATAAGAGAAAACGATCTTATTTATCATGAGCTTTTCTCAACAACGCCCCACGTATTCATAAGCAAAACCCATCCCCTTGCTTCAAAGGAAACAATAGACCTTGAGGATTTGGCGGAATATCCTTATTTTTCATATGAGCAGGGCAGCTATAACTCATTTTATTTTTCTGAAGAGGCTTTAAGCACTATGGAGAGAAAAAAGAATATTCGTGTCTGCGACAGAGCCACTCTTTTTAATCTCCTTATAGGCTTAAACGGCTACACAATCTGCACAGGGGTCATTAATAAAGACCTTAACGGCGCCGACATTATCGCTAAGCCACTTAATGCAGACGAAAAAATAACCCTTGTTTATTTGACCAGAAAAAACGTCACCTTAAGTCATTTGGGTGAAATCTACATTAAATATCTTAAATATCACACACAAAACCTTTGAAATTTTTGTAAAACATTTATTCAAAAAAGCTTCCGGGGAGTATCTCCGTTATAAATATCTCGGTTAAATTAAATTTTTCCTTAATAAGCGGATATGCCTCTTCGGCGGCCTTTTTGGTTTTATAAACTCCGAAAACAGAGGAGCCCGATCCGCTCATAAGGGCTCCCACAGCCCCCGTTTTTATCATTTCTGCCTTAAGCTCGCCTACTACAGGGTGTTTTATTATGCTTGCATATTCAAGAACGTTCCCCATTGAGCCGCATATGCCCTCCAAATCGCCGTTATTCATATATTCTATTGCTTTCTCTATGTTAGGGTGAACAACGTTTTTAAGGCTGTCATATTCCCTGAATGCCTCCGGCGTGGGAACCCCTTCGACGGGCTTTGCCAAAAGAAGAGTGCAGGGAGGAAAGTCAGGCAGTGGTGTTAAAATTTCACCTATTCCCCGGGCTCTGGCAGGCTTTTTGTAAAGACAGAAGGGCACATCGGCGCCCAGGCTTTTTCCTGTTTCGTAAAGCTCTTTTTCCTCCATATCAATATCGAAAAGCTTCAACATACCCCTAAGAGCTCCTGCGCAGTCTGCCGAGCCCCCGGCAAGGCCCGCCGACATGGGTATTTTCTTATCAACCTCAGCCGAAACCCCTTCTTTTATATTGAATTTTTTCCTTATTATATCTATAGCCCTGTAAACAAGGTTTGAACTGTCTGCGGCCAAATCGGCATCCCCTGTTCGAAGCTTTATTTTGTCTTCGCTTATTTTTGTAAGCGTAAGCCTGTCGCAGAGATTTATACTCAGCATAATCATATCCAAAATATGATATCCGTTGGGGTAAACCCCCTTTATATCCAAAACTGTGTTGATTTTTGCGTATGCATTAATTGAAACCCTATCCATAAAAATCCTCCGGTGTATAAGTTGATTATTTCTCTCTTAATTATACAGAGAATCTGAAGATAATTCAATATAAAAATTGTTTTTAGAGTGAAAGCCTCCTGCCAGCAGGCACTATTTTGCTATAGTTTTTTTCTATATCGGGCAATAGTATTTTGGAATTTGCATATAATAAAACTTTTTGGTATACTTAATTTCATAAAAGACAAAGCAAAATGAAAAGTGAGATGAAACAAAAATGAAGCTCGTTGAATTATTTAAAGAAAAACAGGTCTACTCCTTTGAGGTTTTTCCCCCAAAGAGAACAGCCCCAATAGACTCGATTAATAAAACCCTTGACGGCCTTAAAGATTTGTCACCTGATTTTATAAGTGTTACATACGGTGCAGGCGGAAGTGAAAATTTCGAAAAAACATTCCATGTTGCCAAGGCAATAAAAAAATGCGGAATAGAAAGCCTTGCTCATCTTTCCTGCATAGGCCTTAACAAAGACGAGGTTGATGTTCTTCTTGAAGAATATAAATCCGCCGGAATCGAAAATATTCTGGCCTTGAGGGGAGACTTAAACCCTTCCGTTAAATTAAGCAAGGATTTTAAATATGCGCAGGATTTGATTGAATATATAAGAGAAAAGGGCGATTTTGACATCGCCGGGGCCTGTTATCCCGAAGGGCACCCCGAGGCCGAAAGCTTCGGTGAAGATCTTAAAAACCTTAAGTCAAAGGTTGACGCAGGTGTGAGCCATCTTATATCCCAGCTTTTTTTCGATAATGAAGATTTTTATTATTTTTTGGAAAAATGCAGAAATATGGGTATAGACGTTCCCATAGAAGCAGGAATAATGCCCGTTGTAAACAAAAAGCAGATTGAAAGAATGGTCAGTCTCTGCCGTGCAAGGCTTCCCAAAAAGTTTTTAAGAATTATGGACAAATATGAAGACAAGCCCGAAGCAATGAGAGACACCGGTATAGCTTATGCGGTTGACCAGATTGTTGACCTTCTTACACAGGGGATAGACGGTATACATCTTTACACAATGAACCAGCCTGAAGTTGCTTCGAAAATACACAGAAGTATAGCAACCCTGCTTTCATAATAAAAAATGATAATTGATTGGCGGCAAAGTCAGTCAATTATATTTTTACACTATAAACATACTATTTAGATAGGATTAATTGGTAAATAAAACAAATATCATATTAATACAGGAGGATAAAACCATGTCAAAAATCTCAAGAGAAAACAGAAATTTAAAGTTTGAAACACTTCAGCTTCACGTAGGTCAGGAAAAGCCCGATCCGGTTACCGATGCAAGAGCAGTACCTATTTATCAAACATCTTCTTACGTTTTCAAAAACTGCGACCATGCTGCTGCCCGTTTCGGCCTTACAGACAGCGGAAATATATACGGCAGGCTCACAAACCCCACAGAGGACATTTTCGAACAGAGAATAGCCGCTCTTGAAGGCGGCGCAGCTGCCCTTGCAGTGGCTTCGGGAGCCGCCGCAATAACCTATACAATAGAAAATCTTGCACAAAACGGCGACAATATAGTAGCCGCCAAAAATATCTACGGCGGAACCTTCAACCTGCTTCTTCACACACTGCCCCAATACGGAATAACAACTACCTTTGTTGATATTTTCAACGAAGCCCAGGTAAGGGACGCCGTAAAAGAAAACACAAAGGCTATTTTAATAGAAACTCTGGGAAACCCCAATTCGGATGTTGTTGATATCGAAAAAATTGCTAAAATCGCCCACGACAACAAGATTCCCCTTGTTGTCGACAATACGTTTGCAACCCCCTATCTCGTAAGGCCCATAGAATACGGCGCAGACATTGTGGTTCATTCGGCTACAAAATTTATAGGAGGCCATGGCACAACCATAGGCGGCGTTATTGTTGACGGAGGAAAATTCGACTGGGAGGCCTCCGGAAAGTTCGCCTCTCTTACCGACCCAAACCCCAGCTATCACGGAATAAGCTTTACAAAGGCAGTGGGCGCCGCCGCCTTCGTGACGAAAATAAGGGCCATTCTTTTGAGAGACACAGGGGCAACCCTCTCCCCCTTCCACGCTTTCTTCTTCCTTCAGGGGCTTGAAACGCTTTCTCTCAGAGTAGAGCGCCACGTTGAAAACGCTTTGAAGGTCGTAGAATATCTTTCCAAACATCCCCTTGTTGAAAAGGTAAACCACCCTGCCGTGTCAGCAGACGAAACACAGAAAGCACTTTACAGTAAATACTTCCCCAACGGCGGCGGCTCAATTTTCACCTTCGAAATAAAGGGCGGCGCCGACAAGGCAAAGGCCTTCATAGACAACCTGGAGCTTTTCTCACTTCTTGCAAACGTTGCCGACGCAAAATCTCTCGTCATTCACCCGGCAACAACCACCCACAGCCAGTGCACGGAAGAAGAGCTTCTTGACCAGGGCATTAAGCCCAACACCATTCGTCTTTCAATAGGTATAGAAAATATAGACGACATAATTCAGGACCTTGATGAAGCTTTCAAAGCAGTTTCGTAATACTTCCCCAATCATCGGATATTTTAAAACAGCAGAAAACCTCTCGGAGCGATAAGCCCTGAGAGGTTTTTTCGGAAATTTTAACTATTCAATTATTTCTATGACAGTGCCTGAACCTTCTGCTCCGCCGGCGAAAATTTTATGCCGACAACGCCGTATTTATGCTGTTTTTCCCTTGAATAATATTTATTCATATCACTTGCCGCCGCCGAAGAAATTTTTTTCTCTTCATATCCGCACTCATCAAGAGGCAGATTTTCATAAAGCTCCTCAAATGACCCAAACACATATATTTTTTCAACAAGAACTCTCAGGCTTTCAGTCATATTCCTGCTGTTTACAAAGCAAATATAATCGCCTGTTTTTACGGCTTTTCTTTTTTCGTCATAAAGCCTCAGCTCAATTGACTTTCTGCCTGTCTTAACCAATTCAAAAGGCACGGGGTTTAATCTCATAATATGTTCCATATATACAGCCCCTTTCGTTTACATCATTTTAATCATTCAAAAACCTCCCAAAGCGAGAAGCTCTGAGAGGTTTTTTATAAAGAAATTATGAATTTTAATTATTCGATGATTTCTGTAACAGCGCCTGAACCTACTGTTCTGCCGCCTTCACGAATAGCGAAACGAAGACCCTTTTCCATAGCGATGGGCTGAATAAGTTCAACTTCCATTTCTACGTTGTCGCCGGGCATACACATTTCTACGCCTTCGGGAAGAGTGATAACACCTGTAACGTCAGTTGTTCTGAAATAGAACTGAGGACGGTAGTTTGTGAAGAAAGGCTTATGACGGCCGCCTTCATCAGCTGTCAAAACGTAAACCTGACCCTTGAAGTGAGTATGAGGTGTGATTGTACCGGGCTTAGCAAGAACCTGGCCTCTTTCGATTTCTGTTCTCTGAACACCACGAAGGAGAGCACCGATGTTGTCGCCGGCCTGAGCATAGTCAAGCTGCTTACGGAACATTTCGATACCTGTTACAACAACTGTACGGGCTTCTTCTTTGATACCAACGATCTGAACGCTCTCGGAAATCTTAAGCTGGCCTCTTTCTACTCTGCCGGTTGCAACTGTACCACGACCTGTGATTGAGAAAACGTCTTCAACAGGCATAAGGAAAGGCTTGTCTGCGTCTCTCTCGGGTGTGGGGATTTCCTTGTCAACAACGTCCATAAGTTCAACGATGCCGTCAGCCCATTCACTTGAAGAATCCTGAAGAGCCTGATAAGCTGAACCTCTAACGATGGGGCAGTCTTCGAAGCCGTATTCTTCAAGGAGCTCTGTGATTTCCATCTCAACAAGGTCAAGAAGTTCTTCGTCGTCAACAATATAACACTTTTTCATGAAAACAACAATCTTGGGAACGCCTACCTGACGAGCAAGAAGTATATGCTCTCTTGTCTGAGCCATAGGACCGTCAGTAGCAGCAACAACGAGGATAGCACCGTCCATCTGAGCAGCACCGGTGATCATGTTCTTTACATAGTCGGCATGGCCGGGGCAGTCAACGTGAGCATAGTGTCTGTTAGCTGTCTCATATTCAACGTGAGTTGTGTTGATTGTTATTCCTCTTGCCTTTTCTTCGGGAGCCTTGTCGATCTTATCGAATTCTACGAATTCACCAAGGCCCTGCTTGTCGTGAAGAACCTTTGTGATAGCGGCTGTAAGAGTTGTCTTACCGTGGTCAACGTGACCGATTGTACCAATATTAACGTGCGGTTTTGTTCTTTCAAATTTAGCCTTTGCCATTTTGAAATTTCCTCCTTAAAAATAAAGTGTTATAGTCCTTATAATAACTCATTTAGACTATTATATTAAATTTAGAAACAAATTG
>JAJQCI010000032.1:0-2152 GCA_021202835.1 Clostridiales bacterium
ATTCATTGACAGGTAAATTTTTTGAAGTTCATATAACATATCAACAAGACTGTTTACATACATCTTAACTGTCAAGTAAGTATTTATTAACTCCGCATTGATATCACTTATGTAAATTTCTTTTAACTCATATTTACTTAATATGTCAAATAATACAGCTCCACCGCCAACGAAGGGTTCTGCATATTTATTTATGCCATTTTCTGAAAAAGGATAATATTTTTCTATTTCACAAATAAGCTGGCTTTTTCCGCCGGCCCACTTAAGAAAAGGCTTAGACTTTTTGCTTATATTTTTTTTCTTTTCAATTTTACCTGTATTTGAAGGTTTTGAAGCTGCCGGCATAATCTGCATATCATTCACCATACCTCTGAATTTAATAGATATATTATAATATATATTTTTTGTGATGGCAATAAATTTTTAAAATATATTACCTATAACGTTTAAATATCTTTCATAGTGGTCCTTGTGGCGGTCGATTATTTTGTCGGAGGTTATGAAGGCCAAAAGCTCTTGGAGGCTTATCCATTTGTAGGAGATTGTTTCGCCCTTTTGAAGCCTTACGGCGGTTTTGTCACAGTCTGTTCGGCAGACGTAGCTGTAGTGTATGCAGCGGCTGCCGGGGGTTGTGCCGTGGCCGGCTTCGGTTATGTCGTCGGTTTTTATGCCTGTTTCCTCGAAAATTTCTCTTTTTATGCATTCTAAGGGAGTTTCGCCTTTAAGGGCGGAGCCGCCGGCTGAGGCTTCGTAAAAACCGGGATAGGTTTCCTTGTTTAAATCCCTCTGCATAAGCAGAAAGCTTCCGTCAGTATGCCAAACGAGAGCTTCACAGGCTATGTGATAAAGTCCTTCGGGAATTTTCTCTCCTCTGACCAAATCCACTCCTGCTAATGTACCGTCTTTATAATATCCGTCCCAAATTTCCATGGGGATTACCTCCTGAAGTTATGTTTATAAACCGGAAAAAGCTCTCGTTTTGAGAGCCTTTTCATTTGATAAATTTTTACATGTTTCAGCGTCTTCTACCGCTGTTTCCCAAAATTATTGCCAAAAATCTTAAAAGAGTTGCAAGAGCTGCCGCCGCAGAGGCAACATATGTTAAAGCAGCTGCAGAGAGAACCTTTCTTGCTCCGGGAATTTCGTCCTCATCCAAATAGCCGTATTCTTTAAGGCTTTTCATTGCTCTTGAAGAAGCATTGAATTCTACGGGAAGGGTTACAAGCTGGAAGAAAACAACAACAGCATAGAGAAGGGCGCCCAAAAGGGCTATTGTATACACTCTTGAAAACATTCCTATAAAGAAGCCGAGAAAAATCAAGGGCATGGCCAGCTTGCTGGAGAAGCTTACAGCAGGGTAGATGCCTGTTCTCACTCTTAAAGGAATATAACCTACGTTGTCCTGAACGGCGTGGCCTGTTTCGTGAGCCGCTACGCCTAAGGCGGCGATGCTCCTTGAGAAATAAACACTTTCGGAAAGCCTTAAAACCTTGCTTTTGGGGTCATAGTGGTCTGTCAGATTTCCGCTTATCTGTTCAACGGCAACATCCGTTATCCCGGCGTTATACAAAAGCTGTCTGGCAACATCCGCCCCTGTATAGCCTCTTCTGTTTTGCACCTGTGAATATTTGTTAAATGTGGAACCAACCTTCCACTGTGAATACATGGCAAGAATAATCGCCGCAATAAGCAAAAGCATAGCCAGCATGTAAAGCCCACTGAAGCTTCCGTAACCGTAGCCGTATCCGCCATAGCCGTAGCCGTAAGGATAATATCCTCCGTAAAACATAATACCGCCTCCTTAATTTGATATTTAGTTTATTATTTTTACCGTATTCTTCTTATACAATATTTTTTCATATATTCCGTTATATCGGTGTCATTTCCGCTTTCATAAAAGCTGATTAAAAGTTCTTTGAATTTTTCCATTTTTTCTATGGGAATTTGGAAAATACCCACATTGTTTTCGATTAAGATTTTATTTGCTATAAGCTGTGCAACCCTTTTGTTTCCGTCTATGAACATTTGGGTTCTTGCAGTGTAGCAAAAGAACTTTAAAGCCTTATCTTCCACATCTTCGATTTCATTGAGATTTTCAAAATCCTGTATAATAATTCCCGTATGGGGAAGTTCGGGCTCCCAAGAAGTACCG
>JAJQCI010000032.1:2162-8361 GCA_021202835.1 Clostridiales bacterium
CATAGGTGAAAAGAAGCTCGCCGACTGTTTTGTTGTATTTTTTCAACAAGTCAATATCGTTGACGCAGTTTAAATTATTAAGTAAAAACATCCAAGCTCTTTTCATATTTATGACAAACAGAACCTCTTCTGTTTTGGTGTTCGTCGGAGCGTTGGCAAGAATAGCTTCTGTTTTGGAAAAGGTTGTTCCCAGTCCTTCCAAATTTGCGCTTTTCCATATACTGTCCACGAGAAGGCGTTTTGCCATTTCTATTGCCGTGTCGTGCATAGCCGAACCTCCTTTTATATTCTCTTTCTTCTATATACGCAGTTATTTTCACAAAGTCTTGCCGATTTCGATTTTATGGCCCAAAAGATAGGCCGAAACGCTCATTTTTTTTGAACCGGGGGCCTGAATTTCAGTAATAACAACTGCTCCGTCACCTGTTTTTACCTTTATTCCCCTTTTATCGGCTGAAATTATTTCACCTGTTTCGCCTTTATATTCGCCCTTTTCCGCTTTTGCGGCAAAGATTTTAAGCTTTTCTCCGTTATAAAGTGTAAAGGCCGCAGGAGAGGGATTAAAGGCTCTTATAAGATTTACAATTGTTGCGCTGTTTTTTGAAAAATCTATAAGGCCGGCTTCCTTTGTTATTTTATGGGCATAGGTGGAAAGAATGTCATCCTGTTTAACAGGCTTTGCCGTTCCTTCTTCTATCTGAGATAATGCTTTTATGAGGAACACTGCTCCGGCTTCCGCCAGTTTATCACTTAAACTTCCGTAGGTGTCGTCATCTTCAATGGGAACCTCTGTTTTTAAAATCATATCTCCGCTGTCAAGCTTTTCAGCCATATACATAATAGTTACGCCGGTTGTTTTTTCGCCGTCCATAATTGCCTGTTGAATAGGGGCGGCTCCTCTGTATTTGGGAAGAAGTGAGCCATGTACGTTTACGGAGCCGAATTTGGGAATTTCCAAAAGAGCCTTAGGCAAAATCTGGCCGTAAGCCGCCACAACAAATATATCGGCGTTATAACCCTTAAGCTCCTCTAAAAATTCGGGAGACTTTGCCGACGCCGGCTGAAGCACGGCAATTCCGCCTTCCTCAGCGGCTTTCTTAACGGGAGTGGGAACAACCTTCTTGCCTCTGCCCTTCGGCTTGTCGGGCTGGCTTACAACGGCAATTACATTGTGCTTACTTATAAGCGCTTTAAGTGAAGGAACAGCAAAATCGGGAGTTCCGAAAAAAATTATATTCATTAATCTTCCTCCTCGGGCTCAACTTCGAAAAGCTCTCCTTCTACTTTATCTGTATATAGAATACCGTCGAGATGGTCAACCTCGTGACAAAGACACCTTGCCATAAGGTCTTCGCCTTCTATTATTATTTTGTCGCCGTCTCTTGTATAGCCTTCAACCGTAACCCATTTGGGACGTGTAACGGCTCCTGCCAGTCCGGGAACGGATATGCAGCCTTCGTTGTCCTTAACCTTGCCCCTTGACTTTACAACAACGGGGTTTACAAGCTCAACAAGGCCCTCGCCTATGTCTATAACAATACAGCGTTTAAGTATACCGACCTGGGGAGCGGCAATTCCCACTCCGTTATAGTGATACATTGTTTCGGCCATATCATCCAAAAGGCTTTTAAGCTTGTCGTCAAAAACCTTTACTTCCTTGCATTTTTTTCTTAAAACTTCCTCATCTTTGAGTCTTACCTGCCTAAGCGCCATTTTATGTTTACCTCCTAAGGAATGTATGTGGGGTTTATTGTTACGTTAACTGTTATTTCTTTTAAATCCTCTTTTTTCTGAAATTTATCCAGACAGTAAAAAACATATCTTTTAAGCTTTTCTTCGTCAGCCCCTTTTATAATTATTCTGTGGCGGAATCTGTCCTTTATTTTGGAAACAACAGCCGCTCCGGGGCCTATTCTTTCATAGTCCTTTTCTCTGCCGTAAAAGTCAAGCACTTCGGCAAAGTGATGAAGAGAGGATATAACCGCTTTTTCGTCCTCTCCGGAAAAAAGAACAACACAGATATGTGAAAAGGGAGGATATTTCATCTGCCGCCTGAATTCTATTTCTTCTTTATAAAAATTTATATAGTCATTGTTTACGGCATATTCTATACAATAATTTTCGGGCATATAGGTTTGAATTAAAACCCTGCCTATGCTGTCTGCCCTGCCGGCTCTGCCCGAAACCTGACTTAAGAGCTGAAATGTGTTTTCGGCGGAACGGTAGTCGGAAGAATTCAGAGATAAATCCGCCGCTACAACTCCGACAAGAACAACATTGGGAAAGTCGAGGCCTTTGGCTATCATCTGGGTTCCCACCAAAATATCGGCTTCACCCCTTGCAAAAGCGTTTAAAATCTGCCTGTGGCTGTCCTTTGACTTTGTTGTGTCGGCGTCCATTCTCAAAACTCTTGCCTCGGGAAATAACTTATTTACCTCCTGAGTGATCTTTTCCGTTCCGGCGCCGAAATATTTTATATAGCCGGAACCACAGGAAGGGCATTTGTCGGGAATTTCTTTAACCGAGCCGCAGTAGTGGCACACAAGGCGGTTTTCCTTCATATGATAGGTATAGCTTACACTGCATGACTCACAGGTCATAACATAGCCGCATTTTCGGCATGAAACAAAGGTTGAGTGACCGCGGCGGTTCAAAAAAAGAATAATCTGTTTTTTACGCTCAAGAGTTTCTCTTATGGCGTTTTGAAGCTTTACAGAAAACATCGACTTGTTTCCCAAAGCCATTTCATCACGCATGTCAACGGCGTGAATATCCGGAAGCCGCATATTTATTCTGTGGTTAAGCTCCAAAAGACGATATTCTCCATTTTCCGCCTTATAAAAGCTTTCTATTGCCGGAGTTGCGCTGCCCATTACTACTGTGGCGCCGGAAAGTTCCTGAATTTTTACGGCAATTTCTCTTGCGTCATATTTGGGAGTAAGCTCCGACTTATAGGTATGTTCGTGTTCTTCATCTATAATAATTACGCCTATATTTTCAAAAGTAGCAAAAACAGCTGATCTGGGCCCTATCATAACGGAAACCTGCCCCCGTCTTGCCTTTTTCCACTGGTCGAATCTTTCGCCGTCGGTCATTTTTGAGTGAGTAACGGTGACAAGTGAGCCGAAACGGCTTATAAACCTTTGAACCGTTTGGGGTGTAAGTGAAATTTCGGGAACCAGAACAATGGCCTGTTTTCCTCTTTTAACGGCTTCGTCGATAACCTCCGTGTAGACAAGGGTTTTTCCGCTGCCTGTTACGCCCTTTAAAAGAAAGGGGCGCTTGTCTTTTCTGTCAAAGTCTGAAATTATTTCGTCTATAACGGCCTGCTGTTCCGCCGTGGGGCTGTGGGTTCTTTTAGGTTCAGAATTTTCGATGTTGTAGAGATCTCTGCTTTCCTCATGCCCTGTTATTTTGATTATTCCTTTCTTTTCAAGGCTTTTAAGGGCCGAATAAGGAATATCATAATTGTTTCTTAAAATATCCTGCCTTACAGGGCTTTTTTCTTTTAAGATTTTAACAGCCAGCACCTGTTTGCCTGCACGTTCGGAAATGTTTTCGCCATCTGAAAAGCTTTCTCCTCTGTGAACATATTTAATAACCCTGTCCCCTGTAAACTTAGGCAGCATACACTGAAGACAGTCTGTAAGAGTACAGTAGTATTTTTCCCTCATCCACTTTGCAAGCTCAATACTTGTTTTTGACAAAACGGGAAATTCGTCTTTAATTTCTGTTATTTCCTTTAATGTACGGGTTGTTGAAGCTTTGTCGGAAAGCCCGATGACATAACCCTCGGTAAGGCGGTTTCCTCTTCCGAAAGGAACGGAAACTCTCATTCCCTCCCGAATTTTTTCTTCCATATCTTCGGGAACCTTATAGCAAAAAATTTTGTCAACCTCTCTTGCCTTTATTTCCGTTATTATTTCGGCATATTTCATAAAAAGCCTCTCCTTAAAGGGAGAGGCTCTAAGGTCTGTTCCTTAATATATTTATTCCTCTTCCTCATTAAAATCAAGGGTGTCCAAATCACCTAAATCCGTTTCGTCAAAGCCTTCGGCCTGAAGTAAGTCGTCTTCAGCTTCGGAAACTGTCTCTTCAGAGGTATTTTCGGCTGCATTTTCAGCCGCCTGTTCAAGCTCGTTTTTGATTTCCTCCTGAAGGCTGTCTTTTTCTATATGGAGAACAGTTCCCATTCCTTCGGGAACAACCTTTATTTTGCCCTCGCTGAGCTCCTGAACCGCAACTGAAAGGGGTTTGTCGGAAAGCTCTCCGGCGTCGACCATGGGCTTATCTCCTTCTATAATCTGTCTTGCTCTTTTTGAGGCTGCAATAACAACTGTGTAGCGGCTTGTAATAGCGTCACCTGTTTCGTTGTCCTTGTTCATAACATCCATAAGCTCGGCATATGATGGTTTAAGCATTTTAATCTACTCCTTTTTCTGATAAAAATTTAGCCGGAAAGTCTTTGTTTCTCTCCGAAGCATATTTTTCGGTTTCCACAATTCCGTTAATTCTGCTTGTTGCGTTTCTGACCAAATCGTTTAAAACAATATAGTCATATTTCTCCATAAGCTTTACTTCTTCCCTTGCTCTGTTAAGCCTCAGTGCAATAACCTCGTCGGTTTCGGTTGCTCTTCCTCTTAATCTGTCTTCAAGGTCTGAAATAGATTCGGGGGTTAAAAAAATCAAAACCGCATCGGGATATCTTTCTTTAACCTGAATGGCCCCCTGAACCTCTATTTCCAAAATTGCGTTTTTGCCCTCTGAAAGCCTTTCTTCAACATATTTTACGGGTGTGCCGTAATAATTTCCGCAGAATGAGGCATATTCCAAAAGTGCTCCCTCATCTATAAGGCTTTTAAACTCATCTTCGCTTTTAAAATAATATGAAACTCCCTCAATTTCACCTTTTCTGGGTTTTCTTGTCGTTACGGAAACAGAAAGACAATATTTGTCGTTTTTCATGAGCTCTTTAACAACTGTTCCCTTTCCGGCTCCCGAGGGACCCGATATAATAAGAAGTATTCCTTTGTCAAACATTTTCCGAAGCCTCCTTTGTGCCGCCGTTAAGTCTTAAGGCTATTGTTTCAGACTGATTCGCCGCAAGAATTATATGGTCGCTGTCTGTTATTATTGCGGCCCGTGTTTTTCTTCCGCAGGTTGCGTCAATCAGCTTCCCTGTTTTTTTGGCCTCCTGTATAAGCCGCTTAACAGGAGATGCGTCGGGGTTTACAACGGCAACTATTCTGTTTGAAGCCACAACATTGCCATAGCCTATGTTTATAAAACTGTTCATATTTTAACCGCCCCTTTTTTTAGGAAAACCGCTGATTCTCAGAAAACGCTGATTAATTTGCGAAGAACTAATTAATCAGCGGTTCCGTTATTCTATGTTTTGAACCTGTTCCCTTACTTTTTCTATTTCGCTTTTAAGCTCTACTATTGAGCTTGTTATAATAAGGTCGTTGCTTTTTGAACCTATTGTATTTACCTCTCTGTTCATCTCCTGAACGAGAAAGTCAAGCTTTCTGCCTATGGAGTTTTCCTCCTGCATAATTACTCCCATTTGGTTTATATGGCTGTAAAGCCTTGTAAGCTCTTCGTCAATGCAGGATTTTTCCGCAAATATGGCAACCTCGGTTAAAATTCTGCCTTCGTCTGCCCCTAAGTCGTTAAGCTCGGAGATTCTGTCTGTAAGTCTCTGTTTATATTCCTCAGCAACATAGGGTGCTCTTTCCTTTACTTTATCGGTTATTTCCTTTATAACGACAAGCTTTTCGGTTATGTCTGCCTTGAGATGTTCCCCTTCTCTTATTCTCATTTCAACAAAGCCATTAAGAGCCTTGCCTACGGCTTCGCTGAGCCCCTGCCAAACCTCGTCGTTTTCATCAAGAGAAGCCTTTTCAACGCTTATAACATCGGGAAAACGTGCAATAAGCCCTACTGTCAGCTTGTCTTCCAAAGAATATCTTTCTTTAATATTTTTAAGAACGTCGGTGTAGCAGTCGGCAAGGGCCTCATTTAAGCTAACCTTATAATCGTCCTTTGAAAATGTTTCGAAATTAACGAAAACATCTGTTTTTCCCCTTAAAATTTCCTTTGAAACGGCCTTCTTAATTTTGTCTTCATAAGAAAGCATAATTCTGGGGAGCTTTATTGTAATATCGTTATATCTGTGGTTTACCGCTCTTATTTCAAC
>JAJQCI010000030.1 GCA_021202835.1 Clostridiales bacterium
TTATTAATATATCGGGAGATGTATTGACAAATTTCATTTTTTGAGATAGGAGGTGTCTTTTTTGAAAATTTTAAACTGGCTGGATGAGCATTTGGAGGAAGCTCTGCTTTGTGTTATGCTCATGGCGATTACGGTAATTATGGGCATACAGGTTTTTTCACGCTATGTCCTTTCAAATTCTCTTTCATGGTCGGAGGAGATAACAAGATATTTATTTATATGGTCGGCTTTTTTAAGCCTTTCATATTGTACCAAAAAGAAAATAAACATAAGGGTTGACCAGTTTACGACACTGCTTCCCGATAAATATGAATATGTTTTAAAGGCTGTGGGCGACGGTGTCTGTGTTGTGCTTTTTATATATCTTCTGCCCTTTGCCTTTACATATCTGACTCAGGCCGTAAACAGCGGCCAGCTGAGCCCTGCCTGCGGCATACCTATGTATTTTATACAGGTTTCTCCTCTTGTGGGCTTTGTTCTTGTAATATTCAGATTTTTACAGAGATTTTACGGTGAAATCAAAAAGCTCTCAAGGGCTAACCGAAAGGGGGAAAATTAAGCATGTCGGCGCTGGCTGTTTTTATTATATTTATAGTTTGTATCATTATTTCTATTCCCATAGGTATATCGCTTCTTATTGCTACGGTTTTGCCCGGGGCCTTTGACCCTTCATTTACCGCAGGGGGAACATATGTCATAAGGTCTATGCTGGGAGGAATCGACAGCTTTCCGCTTTTGGCTGTTCCTATGTTTGTTTTATCGGGAACCATTATGGCAAAGGGCGGAATTTCAAAGAAGCTTTTTGACGTGTTTTCATACTTCTTAGGCGGCTTTACCGCAGGGCTTCCCTGTGCGGTTATAGTTACATGCTTGTTTTTCGGCGCTATTTCGGGCTCCGGCCCGGCTACCGTTGCCGCAGTTGGCTCTATGACTATCCCCATTTTGACGGGCTTAGGCTATGACAAGGGCTTTGCGGCGGCTGTTGTTGCCGTTGCCGGAGGACTTGGGGTTATTATCCCTCCCAGTATTCCTTTCATTATGTACGGAACGGCTTCGGGTGAAAGCGTAAGCGAGCTTTTTATCGCCGGAATTATCCCCGGTATTCTTATAAGTCTTCTTCTTATGGTTTATGCCTACGGCTACTGTAAGAAAAACGGAGAGGACAGAGAGAAGATTGACGGCGTTGTGGCAAATCTTAAGAAAAAGGGCTTTTGGAAGGTTTTTAAAGAAAGCTTCTTTGCCGTTTTAACCCCTGTTATAATTCTTGGCTGTATATATTCGGGAGCGGCTTCCTACAGAGGCGGCCGTTATTTCCGTTTTTTATGCCCTTTTGGTAAGTGTTCTTATTTACAGAACATTAAGGCCCCGTGATATTTTGGGAGTTTTTCTTGAATCTCTGAAAACATATGCTCCTATTTTGTTTATACTTGCGGCGTCAATGGCTTTCTCGAGAGTTTTGACACTTATGCAGGTTTCACAGGTTATAAGCGGCTGGATTTTATCCACGTTCTCAAGCAAGTTTGTTATTCTCATAGCCGTAAACATATTCCTTCTTCTTGTGGGAATGGTTATGGACACAACCCCGGCTATTCTTATTCTTACTCCCATACTTCTGCCTTTAATGACGGATATAGGGGTAAACCCGGTTCATTTCGGCGTTATAATGGTTGTTAACCTTGCCATAGGCTTTGTTACTCCGCCTATAGGGGTAAACCTTTTCGTGGCAAGCTCTCTTTCGAAGATTCCCGTTATGACGATTTCAAAAAAGGCTCTGCCTATGATAGGCTTCTTCATTGCGGCCCTTTTGATTATAACCTATGTTCCGGCGGTAAGTCTTATTTTGGTTTCCTAAAGAGAGGGGTATAAGAATGAAAAGATTTTTAAGCATTATTTTAACGGTTATAATTTCCGCCGGGGTTTTAAGCGCCTGCGGCGAAACAGGTGACGGCGTTCAGCGATATGCATGGCCTTTGGGAACAAGCTCCCCCGAAGACACGGTAACGCAGATTTATGCCGAAAAGTTTGCCGATGAGGTTTATGAGCTTTCGGGAGGAACCATGAAAATTCAGGTTTATCCAAACTCCACCTTAGGCGGCGACAGAGAGCTTATAGAGTGCGCTCAGGACGGCAGCATTCCCTTTGTAGTTCAGAACACGGCGCCTCAGGTAAGCTTTATTCCCGAGCTTTGTGTTTTCGACCTGCCCTGTGTTTTCTCAACAATAGAGGAAACAAGAGAAACGGTAGACAATCCCGAATTCAGAGAAAAAATAGACCCTCTTTATGAGGGGGCAGGCCTTAAGCTTTTGGGAATTTCAGACCAGGGCTTCAGAGTTATGACAACAAATAAAAAAATAGAAAGCCTTGACGATTTTAAGGGCCAGAAAATAAGAACTATGGAAAACTCTTATCATTTGGCTTTCTGGAAGGCCATAAACGCCAACCCCACACCTATGACCTTCAGCGAGGTTTATATAGGCCTTCAGCAGGGAACAATAGACGCACAGGAGAACCCCTATGAGGTTATTGTTTCTTCAAAATTCTATGAACAGCAGGACTATGTTATAGAAACAAACCATCTTCCCCACCTTATAACCCTTATAGTCAGCAAGGATTTCTATGATTCTCTTGAGCCGGAAAAACAGGCGGTTATAGACGAGGCGGCGGAGATTGCCCTTGAATATTCAAGAGAACAGTCTGACGAAAGAATCGCCGGAAAAATAGACGCTATTATAGAGGGCGGAGCGGAAATAGTTCCCGTTTCGGACGAATTAAGGCAGGAAATGATAGATTCGGCATCAGGTGTTTATGATTCTATAAGAAAAGCGGCAGGAGACGATCTTGTAAACGCATATATAGGTCAGTAAAATATTACGGCAAAGCCGTTATATAAGAGGGGTTTTAATATGAATAATATTGTGGAAAGCATATATAAAACCAAAAATTTGACTTTGGAGGAGCTTAAGGCGGTTTTAAGCTTCTCCGAAGAGGAAAGAGAAGAGCTTTTTTCCAAGGCAAGAGAGGTAAGCACAGGAAGCTTCCGAAAATAGATATATTTAAGAGGGCTTATTGAGATTTCAAGCTTTTGCAAAAACGACTGTTTTTACTGCGGAATAAGAAAAAGCAACCCAAAGGCAGAGCGCTACAGGCTTGACAGAGAGAGTATTTTAAGCTGCTGCGAAGCCGGCTATGGTCTGGGCTTCAGAACCTTCGTTCTTCAGGGAGGGGAGGACGGCTATTATACCGATGAAATTATGGCGGAGATTGTTTCCGAAATAAAGGAAAAATTTCCCGACTGCGCCGTTACTCTTTCGCTGGGAGAAAGGTCAAAGGAAAGCTATAAGCGGCTTTATGAAGCAGGAGCCGACAGATATCTTCTAAGGCACGAAACGGCAAACGCCGCCCACTATGGAAGGCTTCACCCCTCTTATATGTCTCTTGAAAACAGAAAGAAATGTCTTTATAATTTAAAGGAGATAGGCTATCAGACGAGCTGCGGAATTATGGTTGGTTCGCCCTATCAAACTGTTGAGAACATATATGAGGATATAATGTTTATGAAGGACTTACAGCCCCATATGATAGGAATAGGCCCCTTTATAACCCACAAGGATACGCCATTTAAGGACTTTAAAAGCGGAAGCGTTGAAGATACACTTGCCTTGCTGGCGGTTTTAAGGCTGATTTTTCCAAGGGTTCTTCTTCCGGCCACAACCGCACTGGGTACCCTTGACCCTATGGGAAGGGAAAAAGGAATTCTGGCCGGGGCAAATGTTCTTATGCCTAATTTATCCCCTGTGGGAGTCAGAAAAAAATATTCTCTCTATGACAATAAAATCTGTACGGGAGAAGAAGCGGCGGAGTGTAATGTGTGTCTCAGAAACAGAATCAGCCGTATAGGCTATCAGGTAGCTGACTGCAGGGGAGACTACGGCGCTGTTTATGAATAAGGAGTGGTTATAATGAAGCTTTTGCATATAGGAAAAAAAGGCAATGTTGAAAGATATACGGCGGCAGAGCGTTTTACGGAAAGCTTTGAGCTTGTTGATATACCTATGGGGCTTTCCGACGAAGAAATTTTAAAGGCCGGAGGCGACGCCGACTTTATAATTGCCGACGCTATGGGAACGCTCAGCGCCGGGGTTATTGAAAATATGCCTAATTTAAAGCTTATACATTCCGAAGGGGTAGGCTTTAACTTTTTTGACATAGAAGCCGCAAAGAAAAGAAACATACCTGTCTGCAGCTGCAAGGGTATGAACGCTATGGCCGTTGCAGAGCAGACAATTCTGCTTATGCTGGGGCTTTTAAGGTCGGTTAAGCAGGGAGACACCGACGTCAGAGAGGGCAGACAGATTATAACAAAGGAAAACTATATGAAAGAGGGCAACCTCTTTGAGCTTGCCGACTTTAAGATTGGGCTTTTGGGCTTCGGAGACATCGGCAAAAGCGTGGCAAAGCTGACGGCGGCTTTCGGAGCGGAAACATATTTTTACAACACCTCCGGAGCAGACAAAAAAACTGAAGAGGAATACAAGGCGAAATATCTTCCCCTTGACGAGCTTCTTTCAAAATGTAATATGATAAGTATTCATCTGCCTGTTACGGAAAAGACGAGACATATGGCAAACGATGAATTTTTCGCCAAAATGAGAGACGGCTCATATATTGTGAATACCTCGAGAGGGGAGATTGTGGACAGCGGCGCCCTTATAAGAGCGATAAAAAGCGGTAAAATCGCCGGAGCCGGTCTTGACACGGTGGAGGGTGAGCCTGTTCAAAAGGACAACATACTTTTGAGTATGGATAAAGCCGCTTCGGGAAAAATACTCTTCAGCCCTCATATAGGGGGAGTTACGGCCTCAAGCTTCAAGAGGGGCTACGCCATGGCCTGGGAAAATATAAGAAGAATCTGCGAAGGGTTGGAGCCTGTTCGGGTTGTAAGCAGGTAAGGCAGTTTCAACTGTTCCATAGGAGGTTGTTTTCATGAATAACTATGAAATCTTTTGCAGAACGCTTAAAAACCTAAATGAAATTTATAAATATGATGAACCTTATAAAGTTATTGAAGCCGTGGGAATTTTAGAGCTGTACAGGCTTTGTTTTGACTGGGCCTGCAATATGATGAAGGATGTTTTGAAAAAGTACGGATATTCCGAAAGGAATGTTGAACATACAAAATCAATATTAAAGACAGCATATTCGGCGGGAATGATAGAGGACGAAGAAGTTTGGCTTTCAGCGCTGGCTGCAAGGAAGAATGTTTATAATACATATAACGAAGCTGCGGCTTTGGATATTATAAGGCTTGTAAAAGAGCGGTTTTATGATATATTTGCCGGGCTTAAGGCCGAAATAGACAACAATTGGTCAGAGTAAAAAAATATTAAATAAAGAAAGGAAAATAGCTATGATTAATGAAATGTACAAAGCAATGCTTACGGGAAAATCGGTTATAAGAGAGTTAAGCGAGTATGCAACGGAAAGAGGAAAGGTTATAGGCTATGAAAATGTTTTCGACTACAGTCTGGGAAACCCCAGTGTGCCCTGCGCCGACGAATTTACACAGGCGCTTAGTGACATAGTTAAAAACAGCGACCCCGTTGCGGTTCACGGCTACAGCCCGTCTCTTGGCATAACCTCCGTAAGGACGGCGGTTGCCGAAAGCTTAAACAAAAGATTCGGCATGGACTACGAAACGAAGCATATTTTCATGACCTCCGGGGCTGCCGGTGCGCTGGCTCACGCTTTAAGAGCGGTAACAAAGCCGGGAGACGAGGTTTTGACCTTTGCGCCCTACTTTCCCGAATATAACGAATATGTTAACAAAACGGGGGCTATTTTAAAGACGGTTAAGCCCAACACAGAAAATTTCCAGATTAATTTTAATGACTTCGAGGCCTGTCTTAACCCAAATGTTGCAGCTGTTCTCATAAACTCCCCCAACAATCCTTCGGGCAGTGTCTGTTCCACCGAAACAATAAAGAAGCTGGCTGAAATATTGGAGGCAAAGCAAAAGGAGTTCGGCCACGACATATTTATAATAAGCGACGAGCCCTACAGAGAAATTTTGTTTGACGGAGCCGACAGCCCCTATATAAGCAAATTTTATGATAACAGCTTATCCTGTTATTCATTCTCCAAGAGTCTGAGCCTTCCCGGCGAAAGAATAGGCTATGTTGCCGTAAACCCCAGATGTACAGACAGCGATATTCTGGCTGTTATTTTCGGCCAGATAAGCAGAGGCATAGGCCACAACTGCCCTGCGTCAAGCATTCAGCTTGCTGTTTCGAAGGTTCTCGACAAAACAAGCGACCTGTCTGTTTATGAAAGAAATATGAACCTTATTTATGACAAGCTTGTAAGTTTGGGCTTTGAGGTTGTAAAGCCCGGCGGAACCTTCTACATCTTCCCCAAGGCCCTTGAAGAGGACGCAAAGGCTTTCTGTATGAAAGCAAAGAAATATGACCTTATTTTGGTGCCCAGCGACAACTTCGGCTGTCCCGGATATTTCAGAATGGCATACTGCATTGACACGGAAAAGGTTTTGAGAAGCTTCGACGCCTTTGACAAATTCGTAAAAGAGGAATACGGAATTTCCGGAAAATAATATAAAAATTTCAATAAAAAGCCGCACTGCCTGATTTTGCTTATCCGGCGGTGCGGCTTTTGTTTGGGTAAGGACAATAAGGATTATTTTTTTCACAGTGAAGATGTGTTTCAAAAAAACTGAAAATCCTTAATTTGTTTTGAAAACATTAGTGTCACACTCAAAATATAGTTTTTGTCCTTTGGTATTTATAACATACATATTAAAAACAGCCGCCTGAACTCCGGAAAAGTAATAGCAGTTGTTAAAACCAAAATTCTACAGGGGCATAACCGCTGATGCGATAACTCCCTTTTGTGATTTAACATTAATGAGCTATTTGGAAAATGTCAACATTTCAGACGTTCCCTTTTTATGTTGTTTTTACTGTAAAGATGCGGAGAGGCCCGAAATCTCTCCGCACCTTCTTTATTCAGCCGCCGCAGCCGCAGCAGTGTTTCTTGTTTTCTTCATTTTCGCCGCTTCCTCTGTTTTCGGAGGCAGGGCTTATATTTGATGAAATTCCTTCATCGAATTCACGCTTTTGAGGCGGAGCGAAGCTGTCCATAGGGAAGTCAAGGTTTTCGAAAAAATCACATGGGTCGGTTGAAGAGATATCTTCAAGCTCCTCGGGAATACAGAAGCCTGCCGACTTAACCAAAAGATTGACAATTCTGAAAAGCTTTATTATTGCAAAAAGCCCTATTGTAACCTTTACCCCGGCAGCACTGCCGTCACTTCCGCAGCAGCTTGAAGGATAAACAAGGTCGGACGCAAGAGCAACAGACTTGCTTTCAATCCAAACAAAGGGATTTGCGTCAAGAGTGATACTGTTTGAACAGCCGGCTCCTCCGAAAAGGTCTGTGGAAAGATTTACATCTGTGTCTATTGAGCCGAAAAGGCTGACCTTTGCCGAAAATGTGTTTGTGGCTGGAATACTGCCGATTACACAGCCGCCGGCTTCGGAAAATATAAGCTTATAGTTAAATATAAACTGAAGGTCTACGTCATAATATCCGCTTCTGAAAGAATTTCTTTTCTTCTTAAGAACATTTACCTTTTCAATCTCCAAATCCTCTATTACAACAGATGCGGCGCCTTCGGGAGGAACTATTACATCCCCGGCGGAAATTTTCGTTCCGTCTGTGACAACATCCTCTGCCGCCCTTGAATAGCCAAGCTCATCCTTTGTCAGGCATTCCTGAATTCTGAAAAAATCATAAACCTTAAAAGCAATAAGACATTCGTCCTTTATGCTTCCGTTATTTGTTCCCGGGTTTTCCGAGCCTGCGGAGCAGCTGCAGCCGCAGCCTTCAAAATCAAATGCACTCATTTTTAAACCTCCTTATATTTTATTTTCCCAAAAGGATTTGTTTTGTCCGTTCTCATATTGTATATTATTCCGGTTTTAAAAATTTGTTACATCATATTTAAACAGACGCTTGTTCGCCTTATAAATCAAAGAAAAATAATTAAATTTTTATTGTTTTAAGCTTAATTTGGGTTTATAATTATAATATGGATATTAATCAAAAGAAGCCTGCCCAAAAATGTAAGCTGGGAGGAGTATGCAGAGGTGGCGACAGATCTTTTAAATTCGGATTACAGAAAGCTGCAAAGCTTCAGGTCATATAAATCAATGCTTAATTTGTAAAAATGAACAATCAGATTAAATTTCGGTAAAATGTTTTTTACAGTTCAGCCGTGCCCTG
>JAJQCI010000198.1 GCA_021202835.1 Clostridiales bacterium
TATTTTCCGAAAAATGAAAAAAGCACTGTTTTTGTTGACATTAAAAAATTTACGTTGTATAATTGTTCATAGGAAATGATGATTTAGGGAAAAATCGAGCTTTTCATCATTTACCGGGGTAAAATTTTTTTACGGAATATTTAAAATTTATGTAAGGAGAGATTAAAAATGAAAAAGGCACTTGCCGTTATTTTATCACTTGCCATGGTTTCGGCCGCTGTGGGCTGCGGAGGAACTTCTTCGGGAGAAGCCGAAGAAAACGCTGCGGAAACAGCCGAGGAAGAACCTGCTGAAGAGACTGACGCTGCTGACGGAGCTGTTTATAAGGTAGGCATTGTTCAGTATGTTGACGACGCTTCATTAAACCAGATTGAAAAGGCAATCGAAGAGGAGCTTACCGCAAAGGGCGAAGAACTGGGGGTTACGTTTAACTTTGCCGACTACACATACAACGGTCAGGCTGACTCAACAACCTTAAACCAGATTGCCGCAGGGCTCGTTGCCGATGAGGTTGATATAATTATACCTATGTCAACTCCGGCCGCTATGATTATGCAGACAGCAACGGAAACAAACCAAATTCCCGTTGTATTCTCCGCTGTTACCGACCCTGTAGGGGCAGGGCTTGCTGCAAGTCTTGAAGAACCCGGCTCAAACATAACCGGCACATCAGACGCTCTTGACACAGAAGCTATTTTCAGTCTTATCACAGCTGCCGACCCCGATATAACAACAATCGGTCTTCTTTATGACAACGGTCAGGATTCATCTAAGGCTGCTATAGAAGAGGCTAAGGCTTATTGTGACGCAAACGGAATCACATATATCGAAAAGACGGGAACAACAAATAATGAGGTTATGCTGGCTGCCGATGCACTTATCGCAGCAGGGGCAGAGGCTGTGTTTACACCTACAGACAACACAATTATGACAGCCGAGCTTGGTATATATGAAAAATTTATTGAAGCAAAGGTTCCTCACTATACGGGAGCAGATTCATTTGCTCTTAACGGCGCTTTCCTTGGCTACGGCGTAAACTATGCAGAGCTGGGAACAGCAACAGCCGATATGGCAGCTGATATTCTGGTAAACGGCAGCGACCCTGCCACAACACCTGTTCAGACTCTTGACAACGGTATCGCAACCGTAAACATCGAAACAGCCGAAGCTATAGGCCTTGACTACAGTATGTTTGCAGATATGTGCGAAAGCCTTGTTGAAACAAAGACAGCGGAAGAATTCGAATAATTCTGTAACATATAACAGAGGGTGCCTTTTGACGCCCTCTCTTTATTAAGGGGAAATTTTATGGCTTCGATTTTTACTGTTTCAATACTTCAAAGTGCTCTCGAGCTGGGGTGTATTTATTCGCTTGTGGCTCTTGCGCTTTTTGTATCATTTTCACTTTTAAATATAGCCGACCTTACTACGGACGGCTGTTTCACGCTGGGCTGTGCCGCCGGGGCTATGGTTACTCTTTCGGGCCACCCCTTTCTGGCTCTTGCCGCCGCAATATTTGCAGGGGTGTGCGCCGGCTTTGTTACGGCGTTTCTTCAGACACAAATGGGGGTTGAATCTATTTTAGCCGGAATTATAGTTAATACCGGCCTTTACACAATAAATATAGCCGTTATGGGCTTCAGTTCCATAGCCAATCTTTTTAACTGTAATACTGTTTTTTCAATAGCTAAGAATTACATAGGCTCCGACTGGTATAAGCTTATTGTTGCGGCCGGCTTTGTTATTGTCGTAGGTATAATTTTGGCTCTTTTTCTGGGAACAAGACTGGGTATGTCTATAAGGGCCACAGGCGACAATCCCGATATGGTTCAGGCTTCCAGCATAAATTCAGCCTTTACAATAACCGTGGGCCTTTGTGTGGCCAACGCTATGACGGCGCTTTCCGGGGCGCTTATAGCTCAATATCAGAAATCCTGCGACATAAACATAGGCACGGGCATGGTAACTATAGCCCTTGCCAGTCTTATTATAGGGGAAACTCTTATAGGAAAGGGCGGAATATTTAAGAGAGTCGTGGGGGTAATTTTCGGAAGCTGCCTTTACAGACTTATCGTTGCTATAGCTCTCAGACTGAGTATTCCTGCCGAATGTTTAAAGCTTGTTTCGGCGATAATAGTTGCGATAGCTATTTCATTCCCTTATCTCAAGGGAAAAGCCGCCTTTTGGACTCAGACCAGACTTAGGGGAAAAGGGGGAGTAAGAAAATGATGCTTGAATTAAAAGAAATTTCAAAAACCTTTAACCCGGGAACTGTAAACGAAAAAACGGCTGTTGAAAAGCTTTCTCTTTATCTGGAAGAGGGAGACTTCGCCACTGTTGTAGGCTCCAACGGCGCAGGCAAAAGCACTATGTTTAACGCCATAACAGGGCAGTTTTATGTTGACGAAGGGCAGATTATTCTCGACGGAGAAGATATAACCTACAAAAAAAGACATCTCCGCAGCAAAAACATAGGCCATCTCTTTCAAGACCCCTTGAAGGGTACCGCTCCCCATATGACGATTGAAGAAAATATGGCTCTTGCCTATCTTCGTGCTTCAACCTCCCCAATGCGTTTTTTCAGCAGAATAAGCAGTGCAGATAAAAAAATGTTCAGAGAACAGCTTTCCCTTTTGAATATGGGCCTTGAGGACAGAATGAAACAGCCTGTGGGGCTTCTCTCAGGCGGTCAAAGGCAGGCCTTAACCCTTCTTATGGCTACAATGGTAACCCCTAAGCTCCTTCTTTTGGACGAACATACCGCCGCACTGGATCCTGCCACGGCGGAAAAGGTTTTGGAGCTTACAACCTCTATTGTGGCGGAAAGAAATATAACCTGCATAATGATAACACACAATATGCACCAGGCCCTTGAGGTTGGAAACCGAACCCTGATGATGGACAGCGGCAAAATAATTTTGGATATAAAGGGAGAAGAGCGCTCAAAGCTGACTGTTGACGACCTTATAGAACAGTTCAGAATAAACGCCGGCAAGCATCTTGACAACGACAGAATACTGATGTCTAAATAAATCATATTACAGTAACATTACAGTAAATAATAAGCCGGAAACCTGACCCGATTTTCACCTTTTTGATATTGAAAAAGAGCAGGTTTTTTTGGCTCCTTAAGGATTATGACCTTGTGGATATTGTTATGGTATGTCTCGGCAGGCGTGAATCAGAAAATTATAAAAGCTGTTTAAAACTGTTTGATGTTATTACAGCTTCAAATTTTTCAGCTGAAGAAAAACTTGATATAATGAAAGAAGAATTTAATATCAAGATAACAAAGAATATTGAGGAAAAGGTGACGGCTGTGTGTAATATGAGCTGCGGTATTGAGAAAAGAGCTGAGAAAAAAGCATAAAAAAGGGCGAAAAGAAAGGCATAGAAAAAGCAGCTGTATCCTTACTGAAAAATGCAATGAACAATCTTCATCTTACACTCGAACAGGCTATGATAGGTTTGGGTATACCCGAAAGAGATTACTCCAAATATCAAAGTCTTATTGAGGGATAATTTTTGATAAATAGTGCAGCCTGCCTGTTGGTGCGGCTGTCTTTTTTTATGACAAAACGCACGGCTTAGCTGTTACGATTTTTTTATGTTTTTATTACAAAAATTAAAAAAACACTAGGATATTTTGTGAAAATGTGTTAAAATAGTCATAAGGAGAACCGGAGAATCTGACTTAGGAGGAAAATATATGAAAATTGTTATAGTGGGCTGTGGAAAGGTTGGTTATACTCTGGCCGAAACATTAAACGAAGAGGGGCATGAACTGACGGTTATAGATTCAAACGAAGAAAACCTTATGAATTTAACCGATAATTTAGATGTAATGTGCTATACGGGCAACGGAAGCAGCTACCGTGTTTTAAACGACGCCGGAATTAAGAAAACCGATCTTCTTATTGCGGTTACAAACAAAGATGAAATAAATCTTTTAAGCTGTCTTATTGCAAAAAAAGCCGGCAACTGCCGAACAATAGCCAGAGTCCGTCATCCCGAATATTATGATGAAATAAGCTTTATAAGCGAGGAGCTGGGGCTTTTTATGGCCATAAACCCGGAGCTTGCCGCTGCAACTGATATTTTTAATCTTATAAGGGTTCCCTCGGCTATGGAGATGGATACCTTTGCCAAGGGTATGGCTAATATGGTTAAGCTTAAGCTGCCTAAAAACTCCCCGTGGATTGATAAAAGAATTAAGGATATTCCTATAAAAGGTCTGCCCTTTCTTGTTGCTGTAATCGACAGAAACGGCAAGATTATTATTCCCAACGGAAACACAATAATAAAGTACGGCGACAATCTTTTTGTTGTTGTTTCGTCAATGGATATGAACAGGCTTTTCAACGCCATAGGTGTAGCCTCAAAGCCCATAAAAGACGTAATTATTGCCGGTGGGGGCACAATTTCATATTATTTGGCCAAAATGCTTCTTAAACACAAAATAAAGGTTAAAATAATCGTTCCCAGACTCGAAAGGTGTAATGTTTTAAACGAGCTTTTGGACGACGCCATAATCATTCACGGCGACCCTACAAATCAAAATGTTCTTCTTGAAGAGGGAATCGAAAAAATAGACGCCTTTGTTTCAATTACAGATCACGATGAAGAAAATATTATGCTGGCGCTTTTTGCCGGCAAATATTCCAATGCAAAGCTGATTACAAAGGTTGACAAAATGAATTTTGAAAGAATGATTTATAACTTTCCTTTGGGCAGTATAATTTCACCTAAAATGATAACGGCTGAGGAAATGATAAGGTGCGTCCGCTCTATGCAGAACGCTATGGGCAGCAATGTTGAATCTGTTTATAAAATCGCCGAGGGCAAGGCTGAAGCTTTGGAATTTATCGTAAAAGGAAAATCAAAGGTTACCGACATTCCTCTTAAGGATTTAAACACAAAGCCGGATGTTCTTATATGCACTATAATAAGAAACGACAAAATAATAATTCCTCTGGGAAATGACGTTATTATGAAAAACGACAGAGTTATAATCGCTACAACAGGCAAGGGACTTAAGGACTTGGAAGACATAGTTAAAAACGGGTGATGATATATGAATTACAGCAGTATATTTTTAATTTTGGGCTGGATAATACAAATTGAGGGGCTTTTTATGCTTTTGCCTCTTGTTACGGCGGTTATATACAGAGAGCCGGCCGGAAGATATTTTTTCATTACGGGAGTTTTTGCGGTTATCTTAGGCCATATTCTCACGAAGGTTTTTTCCGCAAAGAACCGCTTTTACGCAAGAGAAGGCTTTGTAACCGTTTCGCTGGGCTGGATTGTTTTGGGGCTTATAGGGGCTCTGCCTCTTTATTTAAGCGGAGAAATTCCCAAATACATAGATGCGGTTTTCGAAATTGTTTCGGGCTTTACAACAACCGGTGCAAGCATAGCCCCCAACGTTGAGGATTTTTCATACTGTGTCAATCTTTCGCGTTGTTTTTCCCACTGGCTGGGCGGTATGGGCGTTCTTGTTTTTGTTTTGGCCGTTTTGCCGCTTGCCGGGGGAGGGCAGAATCTTCGTCTTATGAAGGCGGAAAGCCCGGGGCCCTCTGTCAGCAAGCTTGTTCCCAAGCTTAAGACAAGCGCCCTTTATCTGTATGCAATATATATGTTTTTAACAGTCCTAATGTTTATATTCCTTATTTTGGGAAGAATGCCTATATATGACGCCCTTTGTACGTCAATAGGCACGGCAGGCACCGGAGGCTACGGCATAAAGGCCGATAGTATAGGCAGCTATAGCCCTTATATACAAAATGTCTGCACTGTCTTTATGTTTCTTTTCGGCGTAAACTTTAATTTTTACTTCTTTATTCTTATAAAGAGGGTTAAAGAGGCTTTCAGCATAGAAGAGGTAAAGTGGTATTTTATAGTATACGCAGGGGCTTCTCTTCTTGTGGCTTTAAATGTAACATTTGCTATGGGTGAGAGCTTTTTCTACAGCCTTCACCATGCTTTTTTCCAGTGTGCCTCGGTTATGACGACAACGGGCTTTTCAACCGTTGACTTTGACCTTTGGCCGCAAGTTTTCGAAGATGATAATGCTGGGGCTTATGTTTATAGGGGCCTGCGCAGGCAGCACCGGCGGCGGTATGAAGGTTTCGAGATTTATAATTTATTTCAGAACCGCCAAGAAGGAGCTTTCATGTCTTATTCACCCCAGAAGCGTTAAGGTTGTTAAAATGGACGGCAAAAAAATAGAACATAACGTAGTTCGCTCGGCAAATATTTTCTTAATATGCTATGTTTTGATTTTTGCTGCGTCTCTTCTTATTTTGAGTCTTGAAAACTATGACTTTACGACGAATTTTACGGCTGTAGCGGCTACATTTAACAACATCGGCCCCGGCTTCTCTCTGGTAGGCCCTACGCAGAATTTCAGCTTTTTTAACCCTCTGTCAAAAATAGTGCTGATTTTTGATATGCTTGCCGGCAGACTTGAAATATTCCCCATGCTTATTTTGTTCTCACCGGCAACGTGGAAAAAATAAGAAGGAAAAACGGAATTTAGGGGTAACAGTTCAGCTGTGCCATGCTGAACTGCTGCATTTAGGGAGGTGAGAATATGCCATCAAACGGAGAAATGATTAACAATCTTATAGACTCTTATGAAAATTTACAAAAAATAAAAACCGCCAAAAATACCGAAAGGGAAATAGAACATCAGTTAAAACTGATTAGGGCAAAGCTTCAGGCATTCGGAATCGTAACAGATGATTTAGACAGACAGGGTGACGAATAAAACCGGTAACAGCTGAAAAAACGCTTGAAGATTAATAAGGAGATATAATTTACACCTAATCAAGAATTATGTATTTTACTTGCCTTGTTGGAAACAAACAGTGAGGAAAAGGCAAAAGAGGCTGTCAAAAGTGCAATTAGACGAATTGACAAGTTACAAAAAGAATGATTATTTTTACAAAAAGTGGCAGGCTGCTCATTAATTCGGCGGCCTGCCGTTTTTATGGTTTCAGCGAAAAACATCTATCGCCTTTTGAAGCTGAATATCGTTTTCCAAATCGGGCTGTGCGCTGCTGTTCGTTACGGAGGGAAGAGAAAAGCCATCTGCGGCGGAAACTTCAACGTCAGGGGTGATGCCCTCGCCGTGAATGCATACGCCGTTTGGAGTATAATATTTTGCTACGGTAAGCTTAACACAGCTGCCGTCGGAAAGGCTGTAGCTGTCCTGAACGACACCCTTGCCGTAGGTTGTGGTGCCTACGATTGTACCTGCGCCGTAGTCCTTAACGGCTCCGGTGAGAACCTCGGAGGCCGAAGCGGAATTTCCGCTTACCAATATAACAAGAGGAATATCAAGACAGTCAGAGTCAGATTCATAATATTTTTTTTCGCCGTTTTTATATTCAAGATAGGTGATTGTTCCCTCGGGGAGAATTGTGTCGGCTATATTGTTTACAGTCGTCAGCAGGCCTCCCGGATTGTTTCTTAAGTCTATTATAAGCCCGTCAATATTCTCCAAAGCCTTAACGGCTTCGTCAAACTGCTCCGCCGTGTTGGTTTCAAAGCCGGTTATTCTTATATAGCCTAAATTTCCATCAAGCAAAGCATAGCAAACAGAGGGTATATCTATGTTTTCGGAGGAAATTTCCGCCGAAAATTCACTTCCGTCACTGTGCTTTCCCTTGACGGTAAATTTATCATCTGCGCTTTTTATAAAATTGACAGCCTCAAGATAGCTTTCACTGTCGGTTATGTCTATTTCTCCTACGGAATAAATTATATCACCCTGTAAAATACCTGCGTTTTGGGCAGGAGAGTCGGCGTAAACCTCTTCAACCTTCATAAGGTTTTCATCTGTCAGAGAAATTTGAATTCCTATTCCGGAATATGAGCCGTCAAGGTTTTCTCTGAAAAGAGTGAATTCCTCTGCTGTCATATAGGAGGAATATTTGTCTCCCAAACCGGCAATATAGCCCTTATATATGTATTCCTCCAGTTCATCTCGGGATACATCGTCAACATAATTTTCTTCAACAAGCCTTTCTATAACGCTTATTTTTTTGTCAACGGGAATGATTCCGCTTAAAATGCTTATTCCCATCCTCACATTATAAATAACGGCAAAGCATAGACAGGCCGCCGCAAAACCCAAAACAAAGCTTTTTCTTTTTGACATAAAACCGCCCTCTTTATATTAATTTTCCTTATATATATTATATTACATTCTCAAGGCAAAATCATTAAAAAAATTAAAATTTTTATTGAAAACGGAAAATAAAAGTGTTACAATATTATGT
>JAJQCI010000124.1 GCA_021202835.1 Clostridiales bacterium
ATACTTGCGGCAGCACTTTTTGTTCTATCTATGATAGACGAAGACAAAATGGGAAGCTCTATTGCGGCTATAACAGGACTGTTTGCCGATTTAGTGGCATCAATAACACTTCTCGAAAAATTTAACGGAAGTTCCGGCAAGGGTCTACTCAACGGAATTGAAGGAGTTTTTTCAGGAACTATTGACGCCACAAGGATGATTGCTATGGCAGGGGCAATAGTAATTCTTGCAGGAGCGCTAAAGATAATAGCAGGAATCGACCCCGACAAGCTTGAAGGAGCGTTTATGGCTATAACGGGCTTGATGGTCAATATGACCGCTTTTATGAAGATTATGGAAAACGGTGGTTCAAAGTCTGTTAAAGGAGCAACGCAGATGGTAATATTTGCGGCGGCTTTAAAGGTTTTGGCTTCTGTATGCAAGGATTTATCCGAGCTTAAACCCGAGGAAATTGCTACGGGGCTTATAGGAGTAGGCGTGCTTTTGGGAGAAGTTGCCGCTTTTCTTAAATTGGGCAATTTCGGCAGCAGCTCTGTTTCAGCAGGAGCGAGAATAGTTATTCTTGCAGAGGCGATAAAGATTTTGGCGAGTGCCTGTGAAATCTTTTCGAAAATGAATTTGGAACAAATAGCAAAAGGACTTACAGGCGTAGGAGCCTTGCTTGTCGAAGTCGGGGCATTTACAAAGCTGACAAGCGATTCGAAGCATATGCTTACGTCGGGAGCGGCTCTTATTGAAACAGCTGCGGCTATAAAAATTATTGCTTCGGCTTTTAATGATATTAAGGAACTGAACATAGAGCAGATTGCAACAGGTCTAACCGGTATCGGAGGGCTTTTGACTGAAATAAGCGCATTTACAAAGCTGACAAGCAGCTCAAAACATATGCTAACAACAGGAGCGGCTCTTATAGAAATTGCGGCAGCTATGAAAATAATTGCTTCAGTGTTTAATGATATGAAGGATATGACTTGGGAGGAAATGGTAAGAGGTCTTACGGCTATGGGGGTCGCCCTTGCCGAAATTACGGCCGCCGTAAATTTAATGCCTAAGAATATGCTTTCTATAGGTTCGGGGCTTCTTATTGTGTCCGCAGCCTTGTTGGTTTTAAGCAAGGCTCTTGAAAATATGGGCTATATGAGCGGAGAAGAAATTGCAAAGAGTTTGATTGCTTTGGGCGGAGCTATGGCTATACTGGCCGTTGGACTTAATGTTATGAAAGGAACATTAGGCGGCTCAGCAGCTATGACTGTGGCTGTGGCAGCATTGGCACTTTTAGTATCTGTGCTTTATGCTTTAGGAAGTATGAGCTGGGAAACAATAGCAAAAGGTTTAATTGTTATGGCATCAGCATTCGCCATTATAGGAGTCGCAGGCCTTGCGTTGTCGCCCCTTACTCCGATTATTTTGGCTTTTTCTGCCGCATTTGGAATTATGAGTGTCAGCATGGCGATTTTTAGTGCAAGTGTAGCACTCTTAGCTGCGAGTATAGGTGCTTTGGCAACCGGCGCTTCAACACTTGTTGCAACTTTAAAGACTATTACGGCTGGAGCGAGTTTAAGCGGCTCAATATTGCCTGCTTTATTGGCCGGACTTGAGGCACTTATAGCAACAATAGCCGGTAAAATTTTGGAATATGCACCCAAAATAATAGCAGTAGTTTCGACGCTCATAATACAGGTATTGGAATCTTTGGCGGAGTATGCTCCTCAGATTGTAAATTCACTTTGTGACTTTCTTATAGGGGTGTTTGATGCTTTGGCAGAGAGAATACCTGAGCTGGCAAGTTCTATAGGAAATGTTCTCAAGGCAATATTTGAAGTATTTCAAAATGCCATAGGAGATATGAGCGGAGAAGAGATTTTGGAGCTTATAGCCGGAGTAGGAATGATAACGGCTTTAATGTTTGCTCTTTCGGCTCTTTCAGGTATTGTGCCTTCTGCTATGGTCGGAGTTTTAGCTTTAGGAGTGTTAATAGCGGAGTTGGCGGCGGTAGGAGCTTTAGCACAAATCCCCGGGCTGGAGTGGCTTATTTCGGAAGGCGGGAATCTTCTTGAAAAGATAGGAACGGCTTTAGGGCAGTTTGTAGGAGGACTTGTAGGCGGAATAGCAAGCGGTATAACAGGTCAGCTTCCTGGAATGGCACAAGATTTGTCGTTATTTATGGCAAACTTACAGCCGTTTATTATAGGCGCAAAAATGATTGACGCTTCTTCTATGGACGGTATTAAGGCTTTAGCAGAGGCTTTGATTATGCTTACGGCTTCGGAATTATTAAACGGAATTACAAGCTGGCTTACAGGCGGAGCATCTTTGGCAGATTTCGGCGAAGAGTTAAACGCATTTGCTCCGAGCTTTACAAGCTTTGCCAATACCGTAAGCGGAACAGATTTCAGTAATGTGGCTGTTTCGGCAGAAGCATTGAGAGACTTCTGTGATGCGGCTTCTGATATACCGAATCAAGGCGGATTGGTTTCTTTATTTACGGGTGACAATACTCTTGGAAAGTTTGCGGACGGTTTAGCGGCTTTCGGTATAAACTGGGCGGCTTATGCCAGATTAGTGCAGGGTGTTGATTTCAGCGGAGTAGCACCTTCGGCAGAGGCTTTATCTGATTTCTGTGATGCGGCTTCTGATATACCGAACAGCGGAGGCTTAGTGGGTCTTTTCAGCGGCGAGAACGATTTAACCGATTTCGGAAGCGGACTTCAATCTTTCGGAAAAAACTTAAAACAGTACGCCGAAGACGTAAGCGGAATAGACAACACGTTTGTAACCAATATGTCAAATGCGGCTAATGCTCTTACTGTTTTTGCGGAAGCGGCGGAGAGTACAAACAGCGGCAAAGATTTAAAGACTTTCGGAAAGAAATTAGAAGCCTTCGGTACTTCTTTCGTAACTTTCTGCAACAGTATGAACAGTGCAAATTTTGATTCATCAAGTGTGTCTTCTGCCGCAAACGCTTTATCTTCTATTGTAGATTCGGCAGCTACAGCTGCACAAAACAAACTTGAAACCTTTACGACAATAGGCAAAAATATTGTGGACAAACTGAAAAGCGGAATAACCTCGAATAAAACAAGTGCTGTTACGGCTATCGGTAATATTGCAAAACAAATGATTACAAAAGTGAAAGGCTATTATGAGAGTTTTAGGTCTGCCGGTTCTTATCTTGCCAGCGGACTTGCGGCAGGTATAACCGCCGGAAAAAGCAGTGCTATAACTGCGGCTGGCAATATGGCAAGAGAAACCCTACAGGCGGCTAAAGACGAGCTTGAAATAGCTTCGCCTTCACAGGCTTTCAGAGATGAAGTAGGCAAACAAATCGGCGCAGGCTTAGCTGAAGGCATTTTGGCAAGTACGGATGAAGCGGCCGAAGCAGCTTCAAATATGTCGGACGAGGTTATTAAAGCGGCAAAGAGCAAGCTTAGTAATTTCAAAGACTGGATTTCCGATTTGAAGTTTTACGGAAATATTACCACAGAGGAAAAGCTGTTTGCCTATGAAGAAATAGCCGAACAGTTTAAAGACATTCCCGAACTTTATAAGGAATGTAATAAAGAAATATACACACTTCAAAATGAACTGACCGAAGAAGAAAAGAAGCGGATGGAAGATAACTATCAGGCAGCTCTTAACTATGTTGAGAGAGAAAAGAACTTCAACAGAATGAGCGCAGCCGAGGAGATAGCTTATTTACAGAATGTTTATGATAACGAGAAGCTGACGGAAGAAGACAGAGAAGAGCTTGAAGAAAAACTGTTTGCAAAAAGGCAGGAATATATAGAGGGCAATGCGGAACTTATAAAACAGGAAATCGACAGAGAAACGGCCCTCCTTGAAACATATGAACAGGGCAGCGAGGAATATGCAAATACCGTTTTATATTTAACACAGCTGATTGAGGATTATGCCGAGGCAGTGGAGAAAGCCAACGAGGAGCTTGCGGAAGCCAATACAACAGAGCTGCGGACGCTTTTCAGGACGAACAGGATTTCGGCGGAATGAGCGGATATTTGGAACAGCTTGAATTTTACAAACAGCTTTTGCCGACGGTTGTGGGAAATGAAGAAAAGCAGAAAGCAGTTCTCAAGCAAATTTACAAATTGGAAAAGCAGATTTATGACGCCGCAAAGGACTATGAAGAAGAGCTTTCAAGTATTCAGACAGAAGCGGCGGCAGAACGAAAAGAGCTTACAGAACAGTATTATTCCGACATGACCGACATTGAGGAAAAATATGAAGAAAAGCGTGAAGAGCTTGAGCAGGAGTATGCCGACAAAGTTGAAGAAATTAATTCTCAGCTTGAAGACGATATTGCTGACCTTGAACAAGCCTATGAAGACGCTTTGGAATCAAGAGCAGACGCTTTGTATGACGCATACGGACTGTTTGACGAGGTTTCAGAGAAGGACGACGTTGACGGGTCGGACCTTATGCAGAATCTTCAAGACCAGATTGATGAATTTAAGGAATGGCAGGAGGTTTTAAACGACCTTTCAGCAAAGGGACTTGACGAAGCTCTTATCGAAGAATTTCAGGATATGGGCGTCAGCGCCATTGCGGAGCTTAAAGCCCTTAACAATATGTCCGATTCAGAGCTTCAGCAGTACGCCAACCTTTGGGCTGAAAAGCACCAGCTGGCAACAGACCAGGCAACGGCCGAGCTTGAGGATTTAAGAACCGAAACCCAGACACAGATTGCGGCACTTAAAACGGAAGCCGAAGCAGAGCTTGACGAGTATGTTGAAACGTGGCAGGCTGAAATGGATGAGCTGAACCAAAATATGGTAGACGAGCTTGATGACCTCAGAGCAGAGTTTAAACAAAATATGAAAACTCTTAACTCTGACACAAAAAAACAGCTTGAAAGCCTTAAAAGTGAGTTTGACGAAAAAATGGGACTTATAGCCTCGGATACTGAAGCCGAAATACAGGAAATGGTAGAGAATGTTGAGCAGATTATAGAAAGCTCAAACTGGAAATCTATAGGCCAGCAGATTGTAAACGGCTTGATTCAGGGTATAAACAGCAGAAGCTCGGCTTTCTACAGCGCTGTTGAAAATATGATGAATACTGCGACAAATACGGCGCAGAACGCAGTCGAAGAGCATTCACCGTCAAAAGTGTTTGCCGAAATAGGAGAGTATATGGTTTTGGGTCTTATCTTGAAGAAGAGCAGTTTGACGAAATGACTATTGAAATTTCGGCTGTAGATCTTAGATATTTGTCGGAAGACTATAATTCGATTAATCTTCTTGACCAGGTAAGGGTTATTTCAACTCCCCACGGAATGAACAAAGTATTTCCCGTAACGGAACTGAGTATTCAGTTTGACGACCCTGAAAATTCAACGTATGTTTTGGGTGACAAGGTTGAAGGCAGTTTTACAAGCTCGACAAGAAAGGAAAATCAAGATATTTTAAACAGAATCGAGAACCTGCCAGATGAAGACAGTGTTCTCGAAAAGGCCAAAGCCAATGCGACGGAAATAATGAATCTGGTAACTCAGGGTTATGTAACCGTAATAACAAATTCATCGGGGTCAGAGGCTCTTTACGTTTCTTCCGAAAGTGCCACGGTGGCTTATGACTATGACAATGATATTTGGAACAGTGACGTCAAACTGTGGAAATGGAATGTAAACGGTTTGGGATATTCCGAAGACGGAGGAAAATCTTATACAACAGCCATAACAATGGACGGCGCTATTGTGGCGGATTTCATAACCACGGGTCATATGTCGGCTGACAGAATAGAAGCCGGTATTTTAAGGTCCTCAAGTGGAGATTCGAAGTGGAATTTGGATACCGGCGAAATAACTATGACACGAGGCTCAATTAACATAGGTGACGTATTTTCCGTAAGTAAAGGCGGAGTGTTGACCTGTACAAGCGGTGAAATAGGCGGTTTTACAATAACAGCCACTACTATAGAAAATTCACTCTTGAAATTAAGCGGAAGCGGGCTTGCTTTTCTGTCAAGCGGTCTTGTTGAGGGAACGTATGCGCCTTCATACTGGGCTGTGCAGCCGTCGGCTAAAGGCATAACAATGCAGCTTGAAAACAGGACAGATTTCCTCCTGTGGACACACCTCGATAGTTCGAGCGATTCCACCTATACGGCAAAGCTTTATATGAGTGATGTTACGGTTTGCCCGGAATGCGGCGGAAGCTTTCAGTGGGATTCGAGCGCAGCTGCATTGGTGTGTCAAAGCTGCGGATATGTGTATACCTCTTTAAAGGTGATTTTAGAGGCATTTATTTCGTGTGGATTTGTGTTATATTCCACTAAAGCCTGAAGTACTTCGGCTTTTGTTTTGCAGCAGCCGATGTCTTCATATTTTTGTATAACTTTGCCGTCGGCGGTTTGTTCCCGGCCTGCTGTTTTTCTGACCCTGTAAGGTTTTCTTCTTTTTCCCGGCAACTTGTGTATGCTTTCATAACCGTTTGATAGTTTCATTTATGTTTTTCCTTCTACATTAGGTAAATCTCATTTTATTTCTTCTTTAAAATATTGGACAGATATATAAACACGGGGCGGTTGATTCCGCTTAGAAATTCAATACTTATTAATATGAATTTTGACAGGCAGGCCGTTTCACATCACGAGGATGTTTGTGTCAAATATGATATTTCCGCATATAAAGATATTATGAGAAGCAGGCGTAACATTTGGGACAACGAATCCATTGTAAACGCCGGTGAGCTTTGTTATGCTCTTTACAGAGCTGTTAATTCTAATTCCGACGAATCCCAAAGTGCGGCGGTTATTGAAATTTTGGAGAAGCACCCGAGAGCGAAAGGCTTGGGTATATTTGGTGCAGTATAACGCCGGTTGTGAAGGATGGCTATTATTATCACTTAAAAAGCCGTTCGGGAATAGACTTGGCAATAAGCAAGGCACTTAAGGCAAAGAAAAAGTTTAATGAAGGCAAATTTATGAGCGAAAAATGAAAGGAAGGATTTTAAATGATTGATATTTCGGAAAGAAAGAGCACTGTAAACACCTCCGAAAGAAAAAACAGAACCATTAAATATATTGTTATACACTATACGGCAGGAACAACAAGCAAATCGGGAGCAGCGAGGAATGTGGCTTCATATTTTATGAGCGGCTCCGCAGGGGGCTCGGCGGATTATATTGTAGATGATGAAAATATTGTTTTATATAATCCTGATATCGAAAACCGCTATTGCTGGGCTGTAGGCGGCAGCAAGTATGCTTCGACGACTACGGCCGAAGGCGGAAAATATTACGGCGTCTGCACCAACTTAAACAGCATAAATGTAGAAATCTGCAGCAATAAGACGAATGTCTCTTCGCTGTCGGCTTATGACACAGACTGGTATTTTACGGAAGCCACAGTTTCAAAGGCTCTTGAGCTTACAAAATATTTAATGGAAAAACATGATATTTCAGCGGAAAATGTTATTATGCATCATCACGTAACGGGAAAAATATGCCCAAACCCTTGGTGTGTTAATGAGGAAAGACTGTCACAGTGGGAAAGCTTTAAATCTAAATTGAGCGAAAATAAGGAGGACGAGGAAATGGTTGAAGCGGTTAAAATTAATTTGAACGGAACGGAATACACGGTAAACAGAATTTTAAAAGACGGCAAAAATTATATCTGCCTTGCCGATTTGTCGGGAAAGGGGTTTGACGTTGGTTATGACAGAGATACGAAGACGCCGAGCCTGAGCAATACAATAAATGATATTTCCGTAAAGGTGGACGGACAGGCCGAAACTGTTAAAGCTGTCAATATAGGCGGCTATTATTTCAGCAAAATAAGAGATTTTGTTGATATTCTGGGCGGTTTGGAAATCGACTATAAGGACGAGACAGTAATTATAAACAATATAGAAAAGGACTGATTTTATAAAAAAGTACAGGGCTATAATTTGTGAATTTGTGAAATACTTACAAAGGACGTGTTTGTCGAAGCTGAGACGGCTGAAGAACCGGCCGCAACAGTCTAATGCGGCCGGAACAACGAAGATTATATTTTAACTGCCGATAACTTTGCATATGCTGAATTATGAAGTGCTTACCAACATTTATAAATATAGGAAAGAACACAAGCTTGACGAATGGAGTGATTTCTGCAAGTGAGCGGAGAATTTGCCGCTTTCGGAGCTTACAACGGGAAGGGTTGATAAAGATGAATAACGAAAAACACTGTAATATATTTTTGCTGACTGTCTGTATTTGTGCAGTTTTTGCCGCAGTTATAATT
>JAJQCI010000212.1 GCA_021202835.1 Clostridiales bacterium
ATGACATAGGGGCCGACGAATATTTTTTCGGCGAAGGTGTATGTATTATAGGGCGCAGGAAAAACCCGTCTGGCTCAGGGCTTCGCAAGGGGGCTGGATATATCCGACCACATTACAAGCCCTACATTTACCATAGTAAACGAATATGAGGGGCGGCTTAAGCTCTGTCACTTTGATGTATACAGGCTTGAAAATGAGGATGAGCTTTATGACATAGGGGCCGACGAATATTTTTTCGGCGAAGGTGTATGTATTATAGAATGGGCAGAAATAGTAAAGGAGGCCATACCCCGGGGAGCTGTATGGATAAGAATTTTCAAAGACTTCGAAAAGGGCGAAGATTATAGGAGAGTTGAGGTGGAAAGATGAATATACTTGCTTTGGATTCAAGCGGTTTGGCAGCAAGCGCCGCAATAGTAAATGACGAAAAGGTTTTGGGAGAATTTTTTATAAACCATAAAAAAACACACTCCCAAACACTTATGCCCCTTGTTGAAAACATGTTAAAGCTGACAGACTTTGACAAGCATGACATAGACTTTATAGCCGTTACCTCCGGCCCCGGCTCTTTTACCGGCTTAAGAATAGGCATGGCGGCGGCTAAGGGGCTTTGTGCGGCTCTTGACAAGCCCCTTATAACAATTTCTTCTCTTGACGTTATTGCTTACGGCCTGGGTGAAAGAGAGGGGCTTATTGTTCCCGTTATGGACGCAAGACGGGGCCAGGTTTATTACAGTATTTACAAACGTGAGGGTGAAGCCTTAAGAAGACTCTGTAATTACGGCGCCGAAGAAATAGGCAGGGTTTTGGAGCAGGTTAAGCAAATGAGGGCCAAGGCTGTTTTTGCCGGTGACGGAGTCAGCCCCTATGAAAAGGAAATCACAAGGGCAGGCTTTGAAAAGGCTGAAATTTCACAAAACATTCAAAGAGCAGGCTGTTTGGGAGTTTTGGCTCTCGCCGCAGCAAAACAGGGCAGAACAATAAGGCCGGAGTCTGCCGAGCTTATGTATTTAAGAAAGTCTCAGGCGGAAAGAGAGCTTGAGGAAAAACAGGCGGCAGAAGCCGAAGCGGTTTTCCGCCCTATGAAAAAGGGAGACATAGACGCCATAGCAGAGCTTGAAAAGAAGTGCTTTCCCACATCGCCCTGGTCAAAAAAATGATAGAAGACGACTTTAAAAACGGCCTTACATATTATATAATCTGTGAAAGAGCCGGCCGTGTTATAGGCTACGGAGGTATGTGGCACGTTATAAACGAGGGACATATAACAAACATAGCCATAACCCCGGAGGAACAGGGCAAGGGCTTAGGCAGGCGGCTTATGAACGAGATTATAAACCTTGCCAAAGAAAAGAAAATGATAGGAATAACATTAGAGGTAAGATCAAGCAACCAAAAAGCAATAAATCTTTATGAAAGCTCGGGCTTTAAGCCGGAGGGCATAAGGCCCGAATATTACAGCGACACAAAGGAAAGTGCGCTTATTATGTGGAAAAATATGTAAAGGGGTGAAAACCTATGATAAAGGAGATTAATTATAAAGAGCTTTTATATGACGCCGATTTGTCGGGACTCAGCCCGGATTATCACTTGGGGGCCATAGGTCAGGAGAGAGCCTGCGAAGCCATTAAAGTGGGTTTGGGAATAAAGAAAAAAGGCTATAACATTTTGGCCGTAGGCAGCCACGGCTGCGGAAGGACGGCCTTTGCCGAGATGCTTGCGAAGGAACAGGCTGAAAAGGAGCCGGTTCCTTCGGATATCTGCTGTGTATATAATTTCAAAAACCCCAAAAAGCCCGTAATGCTGGAGTTTCCTCCCGGAGAAGGCGGTATTTTCAAAAGCGAAATTTCAGAGCTCGTTCATACCCTGACGGTTGAAATACCCAAGGCCTATGCAACAGAGCAGTATGAAAGCGAAAAAGAGGTTCTTTTAAAGGAAATTCAGTCAAAAAGAGACGAAGCCGTTAAGCTTATAAGCGATAAGGCCAGAGAAGAGGGCTTTTCCGTTAAAAACGCCGGAGGAGGGCTGACCTTTACTCCCTTAATAGACGGAAAGGCCATTACCGATGAGGAATATGACAGCCTTTCAAAAGAAGAAAGAGACGATTTCAGCCGCAAATCCGACCTTATTACAGAGTCTGCCGACGGCTTTATAAAAGAGGTTAAGGCAGCGGAAAGCGAAATAAAAAAGGAAATTTATGAAATCGACTACAACGTAGGTCTTTTCACAATAGGCAGATTTTTCTCTCCCTTACAGGGAAAATACCGTGAAAACGAGAAAACGGCCGAATATTTGAAAAATCTTAAGGAAGATATACTTTCCAATCTGGACTATTTCACAGAAAACGAAAATGACGAACCGGAGGACCTTATGGCGGCCCTTATTCCCTTTGCCCCCAAGAAAAACACCGAGGAGGTTATTCAGAGGTATGACGTAAATCTTCTTGTGGATAATTCAAGCCTTACTGGAGCGCCTGTTGTGGTCAGCTATAACCCTACATATGCAGGTCTTGTAGGCGAGGTGGAATTTGACAACGAATTCGGCAACTATACAACAGACTATATGAAAATAGTTCCCGGTCTTTTCCATAAGGCAAACGGCGGCTATCTTATTTTACAGCTTACCGACATACTGGCCTCTCCCTATGGCTGGGAAACGGTTAAAAAGGTTTTGAGAACCGGTGAAATAACAATAGAGCCCATAAAGGACTATCAGTTTTCCGCCGTGTCTATTTCAACCCTTAAGCCCGAAGCCGTAAAATATAACGGAAAAATTATAATTGTATGCTCGTCTTATTATTATCAGATTTTGACGGAGGCCGACGACGACACTGAAAAGCTTTTTAAAATAGCCGCCTTTTTCGACTATGAAATGGCAGGAACAAGCGAAAATCTTTCAAGCCTTTTGGGCTATATAAAGGCCTTTCCGAAAATAAACGACACAAAAGAATTTGACCCCGGGGCGGTAAACGAAATTATAAAATATTCTAAGCGCTTAAGCGAAAGAAAAGATAAGCTTACGGCAATTTTTTCAAAGCTTAACGACGTTATGACAGAGGCAGACTATATTGCTTCGGGAGACAATAAGGATGTTGTAGGCAGTGAACACATTATAAAGGCAGTTAAAAACGGCTATAACAGAACTTCAATATATGAGGATAAGCTCAGCGAAATGTATTCCGACGGAGATATGCTTATTGATGTAACAGGGGCGAAGGTGGGCCAGGTAAACGGCCTTTCCGTAATAGAGGCCTACGGCTGTACCTTCGGCAAGCCCTCCAGAATAACCGCCACAACCTATATCGGAAAGGCAGGAATAGTAAATATAGAAAAGGAAAGCGAGCTTTCAGGGGAGATTCACACAAAGGGCGTAAATGTTATAAGCGGCTATATGGGAAGCAAGTATGCTAAGGATTTTCCTCTGTCATTTTCCTGCCGTCTGTGTTTCGAACAAAACTACGGAGGAGTAGACGGAGATTCCGCCTCATCAACGGAAATCTATGCTATACTTTCCGGCCTTTCGGAGCTTCCTTTAAGGCAGGATATAGCCGTAACGGGCAGTGTAAACCAGTTTGGAGAAATTCAGCCCATAGGCGGTGTAACCTATAAGGTCGAGGGCTTCTATGAAACCTGTAAAAATAAAGGCTTAACGGGAACTCAGGGAGTAATGATTCCCAAACAAAACATAAAGGAGCTTGTTTTGAGCGACGAGGTTATAGAAGCTGTCAAAAACGGAACATTTAAGCTTTACGCCATAGAAACAATAGACGACGGCATCGAAATTCTGACAGGTCTTAAGGCTGCGGAGGTTCACAAAAAGGTATATAACAGGCTTAAGAGCTATTATGAGAAGCTCAAAGAAGACTAAGTTAAACAACTAATAAAGGAAGGGGTTGTTACGAGCCTGTAACTAACGAAATTACGGTAAGAGCCATTGAAGAAGGCAGAACTCCGGCAGCAGACGAAAGTATAAAGGGATATAAAAATATTGATGATTTAAGGGCGGCTTTGGAAAAACAAAGCGAGCCTTAACACATATGAAGCCTCTTGTCAAAAGGGGCTTTTTATTCGGACAAATAATTGTACCGATACAATTTGCATGTGCTGTTGAAAATATTTTTATATGATATATAATAAATCTTATTAAAACCAAACAGGAGGGAAATAAAATGAGTGTGCCTTTTGTATTAACTCCGGGGCCTACCTATATAAGCAATGAGGTAAGAGAGGTTTTAGGCCGTGAGCTTTCAAACCCCGACATCGACCCGGAATTTTATGAATTTTATAAAAATGTATGCGGCAAGCTTCAAAGGTTTATGAAAACCGAAAATGAGGTTTTGATTCTGGCCGGAGAGGGCATTTTGGGGCTTGAAGCCGCCTGCTGTTCTCTTACAGAAGAGGGAGACAGAGTTCTCGTTATAGACAACGGTATTTTCGGCGCAGGTTTTGAAGACTTTGTTAAGCTTTACGGCGGAGAAGCTGTTGTTTTTAAATCCGACTATGAAAACGAAATCAATGTTGATTCTCTCAGGGCCTTTCTTGAAAGGGATCACAATTTTAAATATGCCACCCTTGTTCACTGTGAAACCCCTTCGGGAATAAAAAACCCCGTTGACAAAATATGCCCCCTTCTTAAGGAATACGGCATTTTGTCTGTGGTTGACAGCGGTTCCGGAATGGGAGGAGACGAGCTTAAAACAGACAAGTGGCAGATTGACATAGCCCTAGGGGGCTCACAGAAGTGCTTGTCGGCTCCCGTAGGCCTTACATTTTTAAGCTTAAGTGGGGCTGCCCTTGAAACAATTTACGGCAGAAAAACTCCCGTAAAGAGCTTTTACTGTAATTTGGCGGCTTTCAAAGACTGGTATAAAAATAAGTGGTTTCCGTATACAATGCCCATTCATCTCATATATGCTCTTGATAAGGCCCTTGACAGAGCCTTATCCGACGATTTTGTAAAAAGGCACAGTGTTGTTGCGGAAGCCGTAAGAACCTCCGTTAAGAAGGCCGGCCTTGAAATATATGCAAAAAGCGGCTTTTCAAACACGGTAACGGCAGTTAAGCTGCCCGAAGGAGTAAGTCTGCCCGAGCTTCAAAAAATCGTTCTTGAAGATTTCGGCATACTTGTGGGCGGTTCACTTGGATATCTTGAAAACATGGTTTTGAGAATAGGCCATATGGGAGAAAACTGCCGGCCGGAAAATATTTACAGGCTTATGGCGGCTCTCGATTATGCCTTTGAAAAAACAGGAGCAGGCCTAAAATGCAGCCTAAAAGACACATTCAGAGAGGAGACGAAAAAAAATGGCTTCAAAATATCAGAATAACGAAAGAGAACACATAAGAACAATTGTGCTTACAGGCCTTATGACGGCCCTTGTGTTTGTGGGCTCGAGAATAGGCTTTCACACGCCCTCTGTTACCGGCGGTGGCTATGTCCATTTAGGCACGGCATTTATGTTTTTTACCGCATTTATATTCGGGAAGAAAGCCGGCGCCTTTGCCGGCGGCATGGGCATGGGGCTTTTCGATCTTTTTTCGGAATATGCCGTTTGGGCACCCTTTACATTTATAATAAGCCTGCTTATGGGCTGGTTTGCCGGAAAAATCGCCTTCAGCGAAGACGGAAGCCTAAGTCTTTTAAAATGCGGTTTTGCTTTCGCCGTATGCACGGTTATAAAGGTAACGGGATATTACATAACAGAGGTTATACTCTATCATAACTTAATTTCACCCTTAGCGTCGATTCCCGGAAATATAACCCAAATGGCCGTCGGCGCCGCAGTCGGTGCCTTCCTTGCAGAAGCCGTTTTAAAGCAGAAGCTTGTTTCTGTAAGAAAATAAAATTTAAAATTATATGATATTTTATAAAGCTCAGCCGATAAACTGCTGCTGCCGGTGACAAAGTAAAGCCTGTAATATTTAACGGGCGGTAATTATGGTTATTATATCCCTGTGAATGAGAGGTAGTGCAGAGGCAAGCCTAAATTCTTTTGTTTACTGAATATCTTCAAGTTAAAATGACAGTGCAGGGGAATACATAAAGCTGAAATTTAAAAATCCCATGGAATAACAAGACTCCATGGGATTTTATTAGTGCGCTCAGGGAGCACACGTTCTAATATGTTTACATTATTTTGCGGAACAGGTTCTTAAAGTCTTCAATGCTTGCTTCTCTGGGGTTTCCGGGAGCACAGGCATCTGCTGCCGCCGATTCGGCTAAGAAGTCAAGATCTTCTTCCTTGATTTTGTCAAGCTTTGTGGGTATTCCTACATCTGCGGAAAGACTGCGAACGGCGTCAATGGCTGCCTTGCGGTAAGCCGGAGCATCCATTCCCGTTGTGTCAACTCCCATAGCTTCGGCGATATATTTAAATTTATCTCCTGTATATTCCTGATTATATTCCATAACTATAGGAAGCATCATTGCACAGGCAACTCCGTGAGGTGTATCATAAACAGCCCCCAGTGTATGAGCCATAGAATGGGCAATACCAAGACCTACATTTGAGAAAGCCATACCCGTTACAAACTGACCCAAAGCCATGCCCTCTCTGCCGTCGGTTTCGTTTTTAACAGCTGCTCTTAAGTTCTTTGAGATAAGCTTGATTGCTTCAAGGTTAAGACAGTCGGCAAGCTCCCATGCAGCCTTTGTTGTATAGCCTTCAATAGCATGGGTTAAAGCGTCCATACCTGTTGAGGCTGTAAGGCCTTTGGGCATTGTAGACATCATGTCAGGGTCAACAATGGCAATATCGGGAATGTCGTTTACGTCAACACAAACAAATTTACGTTTTTTCTGAACATCTGTTATAACGTAGTTGATTGTTGCTTCCGCAGCTGTTCCTGCCGTTGTGGGAACGGCTATTGTGAATACAGTACGGTTTTTTGTGGGTGCAGCACCTTCAAGTGATCGAACATCGGCAAATTCGGGATTGTTTATTATAATTCCTATAGCTTTGCCTGTGTCCATAGACGAGCCGCCGCCTATTGTAATCATGTAGTCGGCGCCGGAAGCTTTATATGCCTCAACACCCGACAATACATTTTCAATAGTGGGGTTTGGCTTAATATCGGAATAAATCTCATAAGCCATACCCTCGGCGTCGAGAAGATCTGTTACCTTTTTGGTAACATTGAATTTTACAAGGTCAGGGTCGGAGGCCACAAAAGCCTTTTTAAAACCCTTGCTTTTAATAATGCCGGGAATTTCTGCAATAGCTCCCTTACCGTGATATGAAATTCCGTTAAGTACAAAACGATTAACCATAATAAAACCTCACTTTCTTTATATATAAAATTTTTGGTTTCACATGTAACGCAGTTAAAGCTGCCTTTTGCAAAAAGTTCCTGCTGCGCAGTCACCCTTTTTTCATATTTTTATCTTTAAAAAGCTTAATGTAAAGGTCTTCACGCCTGTCGGGGCGCATTCTGAAGCCGGTTCGGCAGCGGCTCACCTCTTCCGGGTTAATTTCTGTATAAGTTATGCCCGGGGCAGAGTCTCTTTCCGCTATGAGACTGCCGAAGCTGTCGAAAAGGGAGGTTCTGCCGTTATAGACTATGCCGCCGCCCTCCCCTGTTCTGTTTATACCGGCCACGTAGCACTGGTTTTCAACGGCTCTTGCCCTTAAAAGATATGACCACTGGTTTATTCGGCTTGAAGGCCAGTTTGCAATAACTATAATAAGGTCGCTGTCGTCGGCTGCGGCGGAAAAAATCTCCGGAAAACGCAGATCGTAGCAGACAAAGCAGGAGATTCTTACGCCGCAGATTTCCGTCGTAAAAAGCCTTTCGCCCCCTGTGAAAAAATTTGTTTCTCCGCTGTATGAAAAGGGATGTATTTTATCATAGAAGCCCAAAAGCTTACCGCTTTTGTCAACAAGGGCAAAGCGGTTGAAATTTTTTTCTTTCTCTTTTACTGTCATACCGAAGCCTACGGCGATTTTATTTTTTTCGGCCATATTTTTAACCCTTGACAATGTTTCGGAGGTTTCGAAAACCTCCCCCGTTTCTTCTGTGTTCATTGTAAAACCCGTAAAGCTCATTTCGGGAAAGACAATAAGGCCGGCGCCGTTTTGGGCGGCTTCGGAAATATATTTTTCCGCTTTTTTAAAATTTTCTTCTTTGTTTTCCCATATTATGTCAGTTTGACA
>JAJQCI010000018.1 GCA_021202835.1 Clostridiales bacterium
GAGTTGATATTTTGCGTTTTAAATTTGTTGGTAAAAATATAACTATTTGGGATTCTATTAAGGATAAGGCAGAAGCTAAAATAGGCAAGCTTGAAAAGCTTCTTCCCGAAGATACTGTGGTAAATGTTGCGGCTTCAAACACAAAGGGCGTAAACAAAATCGAAGTTACAATTCCTCTTTACAAGAGAATTTTAAGGGCAGAGGTTTCAGACCCGGATATGTTCGCCGCTGTTGACCTTGTTGTTGACAAGCTTGAGAGACAGCTTAAGAGATATAAGGGCAGATTAAAGGATAAGGTTAAAAAAGGCGGAAATTTTGCCGAAGAGTTTGGGCTTGTTAATGCCGAAGAGGAAGCAGCTGACGACACAGCTAAAATCTCTAAGGTTAAAACCTTCCCCATTAAACCTATGGACCCTGAGGAGGCCGTTATTGAAATGGGGCTTTTGGGCCACAATTTCTATATGTTTATAAATTCTTCAACAGAGGAAACCTGCCTTGTTTATAAGAGAGCCGACGGAACCTACGGCCTTTTGGAACCCCAAAGGTAAAATATATAGATAAACACGAAAATTCTGAATTCATTTTGTTCGTTTCAATTCCATATTGGGAGCTGCTGTTCTGCATATGCAGGGCGGCGGCTCTCGCTTTTTTGCTTTAAAAAAGCCGCAGCGCTGAATAAGCACTGCGGCCGGTGTGAATTTTTTACTGTCTCATAACAGAAGACTGAACCATAAATTTGTCATGAATTGCGTTTGCGGCATAGTCGGCGTCTTTTTCGTCAACAAGAATAGAAATCTTTATTTCGGAGGTTGAAATCATATTTACATTTACTCCTGCGTTGTAGGTAGCTTCGAAGAAAAGAGCGGCAACCCCGGCGTTTGTGGCCATGCCTGCGCCTACGATTGAAACCTTGGCTACGTTTTCCTTATGGTCTACACTCTGATAGCCTATTCTGTTTTTAAGCTTTTCGATGGCCTCCATAGCGGCCTGAAGGTCTGAACGGGCAATAGTGAAAGAGATGTCCTTTCTGCCGTCACGGCCTATAGACTGCAGGATTATATCTACGCTGACATTTTTCTTAGCCATTTCGGAAAACAGCTTATATGCGGTTCCGGGCTTATCTTCAAGCCCTATTATAGAAATTCTCGAAACATTTTTATCTACGGCAACGCCGCTGATTAACATACTTTCCACGTTGGTTTCCTCCTTAACAACAGTTCCCTCTGCCTCTGAAAGGCTGGATCTTACAACAAGATTTACATTATATTTTTTGGCAAGCTCAACGGAGCGGTTATGGAGAACCTGGGCGCCGAGACTTGCAAACTCCAGCATTTCGTCGTAAGAAATTTCTTTAAGCTTTTTTGCATGGCTTATTATTCTGGGGTCGCCGGTATAAACCCCGTCAACGTCGGTATATATTTCGCAGATATCCGCCTGAAGCTTCGCCGCAAGGGCAACAGCCGATGTGTCAGAGCCGCCTCTGCCCAGAGTAACAACGTCGCCTCTGTTGTTTACGCCCTGAAAGCCCGTTACAATAACGACTTTTCCGGCGTCAAGCTCATTTTCAACCCTGCGGACGTTTATGTCTTTGATTCTTGCGTTTGAATAGTCACAGGTGGCGTAAATATGACACTGGTTTGCGTTCATTGATATACAGGGCACCTTAAGCTTTTCCAAAGCCATACACATAAGGGCAACGGACTGCTGTTCGCCTGTGGCCAGAAGCATATCCATCTCTCTCTTTGAGGGATTTGCGTTTATTTCATGGGCTTTATCTATTAAGTCGTCTGTTGTGTCGCCCTGAGCGGAAAGCACAACGGCGATTTTGTTTCCGCTTGCGTAAGATCTTTTGATACGGGATGCAACATTCATTATTCTTTCGGCATTGGCAACAGATGTTCCGCCGAACTTCATAACTATTAACATAACTCTACTCCTCTGTTCTGATTGTTCCCAATATATTTTCTATTCCGTCACAGCTTAAAAGACTGCTCAAGAGCATATCGGTTTCGCTTTCCTCCGCCTTAGAAGCCACAAAGCCGAATTCATCTTCAAGCTCAGGAAGCTCAACAAAGCGCACATCTCCGAAAATGTCGGAAACGGCCTTCTTTGCCTTTTCTCTGTCATAGGTTTCAATTCTGACAAGCTTGCTTGTTTTAAAGGAATCAACGGGCATAAGCTCCTGTTTTTCCTCTGACCAGTTTATGATAACGTGGGTGTTTTTGTGTTTAATAGCGTCAACAACGTCTGAAACAACAGCCGCCGCAGTGGCTTCCTTTCCGGCGCCTCTGCCGTAGAACATAACCTGACCCAGCATATTGCCTGTTATGCAGATGCCGTTGAAAACGTCGTTTACCATATAAAGAGGGCTGTCTTCGCCTATCATAAATGGAGCAACGAAAGCCCAGCTGCCTTCGTCGGTGGTTTTGCCTATGCCTAAAAGCTTTATGGCCTTGCCCATAGCCTTGGCGTAGTCGATGTCTGTTTTGGATATGTTTGTTATTCCCTCTGTCATAACGTCGTTGTAGTCAACCTGAGCCTCTAACGCCAGCGACATAAGAATTGAAATCTTCCTGCAGGCGTCATAGCCTTCAACATCAGCCGCAGGATTTCTCTCGGCATAGCCCTTGCTTTGGGCGTCTTTTAAAACATCGTCATATTCAAGGCCTTCTTTTGTCATTTTTGTAAGCATATAGTTTGTTGTTCCGTTTAAAATACCCTTTATTTCCTGTATTCTGTCGGCCGTTATAGATGAGATGAGAGGCCTTAAAACGGGAATTCCGCCGCCTACACTGGCTTCGAAAAGATAGTTTATGTTCTTCTCTTCGGCAATTCTTATAAGCTCGGCGCCGTGAGCCGCAACAAGCTCTTTGTTTGACGTACACACGCTTTTGCCATTTAAAAGGCAGGCCTTTGTAAACTCATAGGCAGGCTTAACGCCGCCCATAACCTCGACAACAACGCTGACCTCGTCGTCGTTTAAAATATCGTTAAAATCGTGGGTTAAAACCTCTTCAACCGGGTCACCGGGGAAATCTCTTAGGTCGAGAACATATTTTATTTCAATGTTCTCCTTTGCTTTTGTGTCAACAATGTGCTGGTTAACCTTAATAACCTCATAAACCCCCGAACCGACGGTTCCGTAACCCAAGATAGCTATTTTCGCCATATTTATAATTCACTCCCTGGCTATAATTTTAAGAGCGAGAACGCCCTTATTGCCTTTTATTTTTTGAATCAAGCCGTCCACGTCTTTATCGGACGAATTTAATTCTGCGCTTATTGTTACATTGGCAACTCCGCTTATGGGAATTGTCTGGTTTATTGTAAGTATGTTTGCCCCGAAGTCGGCTATGGTATTTAAAACGTTTGACAAAAGACCGGGCCTGTGGTCCAGATCCAGCGCAATAATAACCGTACTGCCCCGCCTGTTCTCTCCCAAAAGAAAGACATTGTCTCTGTATTTATAAAACGCCGAACGGCTTATGCCTACTGCCGCCGCAGCATCGGAAACGGAAAGCTTCTCTGCAGCTATAAGTTTTTTGGCTTCAATAACCTTTAAGAAAACCTCCGGCAAAACACTTTTATCAACTATTAAATATTTAGACGAATCTTCCATAGCTTTTGTTCACCCTTGACAAACAACTGTTCTTCACACAAAGAATTCTATCACACCCAAAGCCAAATTGCAAGCCCATTTTTGTATTTTTTACAATAAATTTTATATTTTTTTGCAGAAAATAAAAAAGGCGGCCGTTACAGCCGCTCTTTAAAGTGAAGAACATTAATTTTATAACACAGGGGCCGGTTCATTTTTCTTTGGGGTTAAAAATAAGGGCCGATAAAAAGGCAAAAACCATAGCTGCCGTTAAGCCGGCCGAGGCGCTTTTTAAGCCGCCGGTCAGAGCGCCGGAAAAGCCCCGGCTGTCTACCTCGGCTTTTACCCCTTTGGCAAGTGTATTTCCGAAGCCAGGCAGGGGAATTGTTGCTCCGGCGCCGGCGAAATCAGCCAGCCTGTCATTCCAGCCCAAGCCCCCAAAAATACAGCCGGCAACAACGAAAACCACCAGAATTCTGGCCGAGGTCAGCCGGGTTTTGTCTATTAAAATCTGCCCTATAACGCAGATTGCTCCGCCTACGGCAAAGGCCTTTAAATAATCCATATTAAGCACGCCTTTCTATTTTAATAAGATGACAGATTCCCATAATATTTTCCCCCTGCATAACTGTTGTGGGGCTCATAAGGGCTCCTGTGGGAATAAAAAGTATTTTTTTATATTCACCATCAAGAAGCTTTTTGAATATCATTGAAAACACCGCAGCCGAACAGGCACAGCCGCTTCCGCCCGAATGGGTATCCTGCTTTTTGCCGTCATAAATCAAAATTCCGCAGTCGCTGTGGTTTGGGCTTAGGTCATATCCTTTTTCATTTAAAAGATTTATGAGAAGCTCCTGACCTACAGTGCCTAAGTCTCCGGTGAAAATTTTGTCATAGTCTGAGGGTTTTGAGCCGAAGTCTTTAAAGTGGTTTAAAAGTACGTCCGCTGCGGCAGGGGCCATTGCGGCGCCCATATTGTTTGCGTCGGTTATGCCTAAATCTACAATTCGCCCTGTTGTTATGCCTGTTATAACAACAGGGCTTTCCTCCTTCGAAAGAAGGGCAGCCCCTGCTCCGGTAACCGTCCACGTGGAGGTTTGGGGCCGCTGGTTTCCCAGCTCAAGAGGAAAACGAAACTGCTTCTCGGCGGCGCAGAAATGACTTGAGGCTCCGCATACTGTATTTTCGCCCCAGCCTCCGTCTATAAGGGCGCTCCCCAGGGCAAGGCTTTCGCCGAAGGTTGAACAGGCGCCGTAAAGCCCGAAGAAGGGGCGGCTGAAGTCCTTCACACCATAGCAGGAGGCCGCTGACTGGTTTTGGAGATCTCCGGCAAGAATATAATCTATGTTTTTAGGAGTGAGGGCGGCTTTTTTAACAACTTCGCCCACCGCCTTCTTAACAAATTTCGCCTCTGCCTTTTCCCATGTTTTTTCTCCGTAAAGATTGTCGTTTACGTAAATATCGAAAAAATCTCTTAAGGGGCCTTCGGCTTCCTTTGTTCCCACAACGGAGGAAACTGCTTTAATATTTACGGGATTTTTAAATTTTACGGAATATAAGCCTGTTTTTTCTGCCATACACTTACCTCACAAAATAATAAATTATTCCCACAAGAATAGACGTCAGAGTGCCGTAGAGTATAACGGGGCCGGCGACAATAAATATTTTGGCCCCGAGCCCCAAAACGAAGCCTTCCTTTTTGAACTCAACGGCAGGGGCGGTAACAGAATTTGAAAAGCCCGTTATGGGAACTATTGAGCCTGCGCCGCAGAGCTTTCCTATTTTGCTGTACCAGCCAAGGCCCGTCAGAAGAGAAGCGGCGCCTATAAGAATTACGGAAACAAGGGTGTTTCTGCTTTCCGCTGTCATTCCGAAGGATGAAAAAACATTCAGCAGAAACTGGCCTATACAGCAGATTATTCCGCCGCTTACAAAAGCACGAAAACAGTTTTTCACAACGGGGCTGTTGGGAGAAGTCTCCTTCACAAGCCCGGCATATTCATCATTTGATTTGTTTATATCTCTTTTTCCCATAGAACCTCCTGAATTTCTAAATATAATAAAAGCCCGGCACGAAATAATAAAGAAGGGACCCGGCCAGCTTTCCGAAAGCAATTGCACAGACAAACCACCTTATGCCCTGTCTGAGTCTTACACGGCGTGTAAGAATGGGTATTATGTTTAAAACCTCGGCTAAGGAAACGGCAAGTGAGCCGTAGAATATGCCTATGCAAAGGCTTAAAAAAATAACGGCAGGGGCGGCTAAGGGAATGTATAAATTAAAATAGGGCTCGGCGCCGCCTATGATTCCTCCGGCGATTATGGCTTCTTCATAAAGCTTTATAAACTGCTTTGTGTTTGTTTTTTGGGCCAGTCTGGGAACGACCCCTATAATGGCTATAAAGGCCACAACTCCCCCGGCTACGAAAAGGCCGGAGCCAAGCCCTATTATTATGAGGACGAGTGTTTTTAAAATATTCAAGGTTTGCCACCGCCCTTTTTGTTAAGGGTGTCTATAATATTGTCTGTTACCTCTGATTCGTAAACAGACATTTCAACCTCTATGGGGGTAGGGTCGTCGGTTATTTTTTTGCCGGAAAAGTGGTTGAAGAAGGCTATAATTCCCAAGGCAAGGCCTATTGAATAGGGCAGGTCTATAAGCATTGGGTTTTCTATTTTTTCGTTAAAGAAAATGTAATAATAGTTTTCGAAAACCGTTGAAATCTGAGCGTCAGAGTGAAAGCTCATAATAGCCGTGGCCGATCCGGCGAGAAGAACTATTGAAACGAAAAACACTTTTGACCAAAGAAAAAAACTGTTTTGCTTTTTCTCCTTCGGGGAATATTCTATAACAATATCCGATTCGCCCAGATTATTTACAGTCTGCCCGGGAAGGGCGCTGTTTATTTTCTCGGCAATATCCAAAACTGAAACAAGATAATTTTTCTTCCTGTCTCCATCCAAGGTTATAAGCTTAAGATTTTCAACCTGCTCCTTAAGGCCGCCTTCGGCGCATACATCGGCAATATCCTTTATTTTAACCGCCCCGGGGCCGGTTATGTTAACCTTTTTTTGAGGTTTAATGTAAATATTCACAGTATCACCCGATTCGTTGGTCATTCATTAACCTTATTATTTTTAGAATTTCCGAAATTATACCTGTGCCGACGAAAATTTTTCACGAATTGTTTTTAAAATCTTTTTTTCAAGCCTTGAAACTTGAACCTGTGACACTCCTATTTTTTTGGAAACCTCTGATTGTGTTTTGTCCTCATAATATCTCAGGCGTATTATCTCCCTGTCTCTTTCGTTAAGCTCTTCTATAGCCTGACGGAGAATTATGCTGTTGTCTATTTTTTCGCTGTCGTCTCTTACGGCTATTCTGTCAAGCTTATAAACAGGGGCTCCGTCATTTTTGTAAACCTCGGCGTCGAGAGATTCAAGCTCACGTGAGGCCTCCGAGGCTATTATTATTTCCTCCTCTTCTGTCTGAAGCAGCGACGCAAGCTCTTTTATATTCGGTTCACGCCCGAGACGGATTCTAAGCTCTTCAGAGGCATATTTTATTTTGACGGCAAGCTCTTTTAAGCTTCTTGAAACCTTTATCTGGCCGTCGTCTCTTAAAAATCTTTTGATTTCTCCCATAATCATAGGCACGGCATAGGTGGAAAGCTTTACGTCAAAGCTTAGGTCAAATTTTTTAATGCACTTTATAAAGCCTATGGCCCCGAGCTGATAGAGGTCTTCGGCTTCGGCTCCTCTGCCGTTAAATTTTCTTACGATGCTCCAAATAAGGCCGGAGTTGTCGTTTATAAGCCTTTCCAAGGCTTTTTTATCTCCCTTTTGGGCTTTTAAAATAAGCAAATTTGTATTGTCAGAAGTTTTTTCCATAGGCTCACCTGAAATTTTTTGACATAATTACCTTTGTATATTTTCCTTTTTCCGACTTAACCTCAAGCTCGTCCATAAATGTTTCCATAACGGTGAAGCCTATGCCGGCTCTGTTTTCCGAAGGCTTAGAGGAATAAAGAGGGGTTCTGGCAAGGGTTATATCTTCTATGCCTTTGCCGAAGTCTGTTATTTCAATAAGAACCCTTGTTTCGTCGGAGGAAAGCTTCATTTCTATAATGCCGCTTTCTTCTTCATAGCCGTGGACAATTGAGTTTGTGACAGCCTCCGAAACAACTGTTTTTATGTCGTCTATAAAATCCAAATCGGAATTTCTGTTCATAACGAAGGCTGCTGCCGCAAGCCTTGCGAAGCTTTCGTTTTCGGGGACTGCCGAAAATTTTATTTCCGCCCTGTTTTTCATAATAAAATTCCTCCCTTTTCCATTGCCGAAATTGCTGCGTCTGTGGAGGGGTAAATTTTTATTATTTTCAAAATCCCCGAAATCTCCAATATTTTTTCGGCGGTTCTGCTTACGTTTACGAAGGCGGTTTTTCCTCCGCTGAATATACAGTGTTTATATCTGCCTATTATGTAGCCTATGCCCGAGCTGTCTATGAATGTGACCTGCTTTAAGTCGAATATGATATTT
>JAJQCI010000092.1 GCA_021202835.1 Clostridiales bacterium
CCGCTGTGGGGTCTTCCGAATTTATTTTTGTTGTTTCGAGTTTTGGTGTTGTGTAATTTTTTTTCAATCTAAAAGACCTCCTTTATTCTTCTGCTGCGGTTTCGCCGCTGTCACTGCTGTTGGTTTCCTCCGGGGCTTCTTTTATTGTCAGGCCGGAGGTGGCTTCACCTCTTACGGTTACGCTGTCACTGCTGCTGTTTGAATCTCTTGTAGGGCGGCAGGAGGTCAACGTTAAAATATTAAGCGGAGAATATAAGGGAGAAGAATTTACGGCGTCAAGCAGCTCGGCCTATCTTTACGGAGCAGACTGTAAGGCCGGTATGAGGGTTATGGTGACAATAAGCGAACACAACGGAAATTATACCGTAAGTGTAGCAGGCTATTACAGGGCTTATCCCCTATATGTAATAATCTGGCTTTTGTTTTTAAGTCTTTACATAATAGGAGGAAAAAAGAGGCTTTTGTCTGTAGCAGGGCTTATATTTACGTTCATAACAATATTTTTTTATATCTGCCCCTTATATACAGAGGGTTTTCTACTTTTTTGGCTTCTGTTATTTCCTGTTCCGTTACAACAGTCGTCACACTTTATCTTTTGGGCGGAAAATCAACAAAAACCTGTGCCGCAATATCGGGAACGGTTTTCGGAGTTGTACTTGCCGGAATTTTTGCTTACATATTTTGTAAAATAACGGATATTTCGGGCTTAAATGTGTTGGAAATAGATGAGCTTGCCTTTATAGCCGCAAACACGAAAATTAAGCCGGGAGAGCTTTTGTTTTCGGGAATACTCATTGCATCACTGGGAGCGGTTATGGATGTGGCTATGACAATTGCTTCGCCTTGTGAGGAAATTAACAGACAAAACTCGAATTTAACATCAAGGGAACTTTTTAAATCAAGCATGAATGTAGGTAAAGATGCGATGGGAACAATGTCAAATACACTTATACTTGCTTTTGCAGGCTCTTCCATAAATATGCTTGTGACTCTTTATGCCTATAATTATCCCTATATATATACAATAAATCTTCTTTCGGTGGGAATAGAAATAATAAAAAATGTTTAAGGCAATATGGAAATAATTTATACCGTTCCTATAACGGCTTTTATATCATCTGTAATATATAAAAAAGTCAAATAAATTTAAAACAGGGTATTCGCTGTTTTTTCTGCAGAATACCCTGTTTTAAAAGGGAGGAGGTTATATTGCCAATATTTTTGCGGCTCTGTACAAAAAGTCATCATATTCCCTGCGGAAATTAAGACCTTCTTCAAGGTCTATGTCTGTAAAGCTGCCGTTCTTTTCTATCATAATTCTGTTTTGTTTTCCTTCTATGAGGGCTGTTACCGCATTTAAACCCATAATAGAAGCGGTAAGCCTGTCTCTTGCAGTAGGGGAACCGCCTCTTTGGAGGTGTCCTAAAATTGTGGCTCTTGTGGAAATTCCGGTTGCTTTTTCTATGTTTTTAGCTAACTTCTGGCTGTTGCCTTTTCCCTCCGCCACGATAATAAGATTGTGGTGTTTTCCTCTTGACCTGTTTTCCAATATTGTTTCTATAATAGCTTCTTCGCTGTTTTCTCTTTCGGGTATTATAATCTCCTCTGCTCCTCCCGACAAGCCTGTCCAAAGGGCTATAAAGCCTGCCCCTCTGCCCATAACCTCTATAACGGAACATCTTTCGTGAGAGGTTGAGGTGTCTCTTATTTTATCCACTGCATCAAGTGAAGTGTTTACCGCAGTATCGAAGCCTATAGTATAATCGGTGCAGTCTAAATCAAGGTCAATTGTTCCGGGGATTCCCATAATATTTACCCCTTTTTTGGAAAGCTCCAAGCCGCCCTTTAATGAGCCGTCGCCTCCTATAATAATAAGGGCATCAAGCTTAAGAAGCTTACAAAGATTTGCGGCCTTTTCAATACCTTCTTCCGTTCTCATTTCATTTGAACGGGCTGTGCGGAGAATTGTTCCCCCTCGGAACATTATGTTTGAAACATCCTTTGCCGACAGTTCGGATATTTCTCCCTTTAAAAGCCCTTCATAGCCCCGTTTGATTCCGAAAACCTGAATATTGTTGTTTATGGCTGTTCTTACAACGGCTCTTATAGCACAGTTCATTCCCGGGGCATCTCCGCCGCTGGTAAGAAGTCCTATCTTTTTTATTTTATCGCTCATAAGCCTATATCCTCCTGAATTTTTATTGCTTAATCAAGGTAATAATATCATCTTTGAAATATTTCGGCTATCACGTTTAGGAAAAATCTTTGTAAAGCATTATTTAACAGAATTTAAAAGACCGACTGCCGAAAATGCAGAATCGGTCTTTACTCAGTTTATTATATGTATTCAGCAGGCAGTTCAGTCATTGCCGGACAAATTTACTTTGTCTATTATATCACAGATTTCGTTTATATTTGATATTACAAAATCGGCACCGTTGCTTGAAAATTTATTTTCAACCTTTTGGGCAAGCTGTTTTTTCTCGGATTCGGAAAGCAAACTAAATTCTCCTTCCGTAAGTCCCGATTCTGAGCTGCCTTCTATAACTCCGACCGTCCAAACTCCGGCATTTTTGCCTTCCTTTATGTCCGAAACAGTGTCTCCTACCTTTATTACACTGCCGGTTGACATAATTTCAAGCCTTTTCATATTTTCAAATATCATATAGGGATAAGGTCTGCCGAAGCCCTCTGTCATATCCGGGGTTATGCATAAATCGGGAGCATAGCCGTTTTTTTCAGCTTCCGCAGTAACAATTTTCATCATTCTGTCGGTATAGCCTGTTGTTGAACCTATTTTTATACCTTTGCTGCGGAGCTTTTCGACTGTTTCGCATACACCTTTTTTTGGCTTGGCAAAACAGGCAAGGCTTTCAAAAAGGCTGCTTTCAAATTCTCCATATATATTATATACATCATCTTCCGTAAAGGGCCTGCCGTATATTTCTTTCCACAGCCCGGATATTCTGTTCATATTAAGCATTGTACGGATATGATCTATTTTTAACAATCCCATAGGTTCTCTTATTTCCTTTACTGTCGGGCTTATGCTGAATTTTTTGAAAGCCTCGTTAAAAGCGTTTACAGGGGCAAAACAGCCGTAATCAACGGTTGTTCCGGCCCAGTCGAATATAACGGCTTCGATTTTATGACCTCGCATTTTTCTTTTCCTCCGTATAATCTTTTATTATATTACATAGCTTTTCTATATCCTCTTTATATATTTCTCCTATATTTCCTATTCTGAATGTGTTCATACCCTCAAGCTTTCCGGGATAAATTGCATAGCCTCTCTTTTTTATGTAAGAATACATTTCTTCAAACGAGAAGCTTTCCGAAGGACATTCAAAGGTAGTTATAACAGGGGACTGATGGTCGCTGCTGATATAGGGCTTAAAGCCCATTTTCCTCATTTTTTCTATGAGAAGTCGGTTGTTTTCGGAATATCTTTTATTTCTTGCACCGATTCCGCCCTCCGCTTCAAGCTCCTCAAGGGCTCTTGCAAAGGCTAAAACAACGTGGGTAGGAGATGTAAACCGCCATTTCCCGTCCTTTGACATTGTTTTCCACTGGGCATAAAGGTCGAGGGAAAGGGATCTTGCATTGCCCTTTGAGGCAATAAGCTTTTCCTTATCAGCGATTATAAAAGAAAATCCGGGAACTCCCTGTATACACTTGTTTGCGCTGCTTATAAGAAAATCAATATTATAGGCTTCAACGGGAATGTCAATACCTCCGAAGCTTGACATAGCATCTGTAATAAAGGTAACATTGTGTTTTTTGCATACCTCTCCAATGGCCTGAATGTCGTTAAGTATGCCTGTTGTTGTTTCACAGTGAACCATTGCAAGATGGGTTATATTGTTTTCGGCAATTATCCTTTCGGCTTCCTCAGCTGTGGGAATATGATTATATTCTATTTCTGCAGTGACTGTATTTATCTTGTGATATTTTGCGATTTCGGCTATTCTTCTTCCGTAGGCTCCGTTTATTAAAACGGCAAGTCTGCCGTCTTCGGGGATTACGCTGGATATAACAGCTTCAACTCCGAAGGTTCCGCTGCCCTGCATAAGAACAGCGGTATATTTATCCCCCGAAACATGGGCAAGCTCCAAAAGCCTTGATATTATGTTTCGAGTAATCTTCTTATAGTCCTCGTCCCAAGTGCAGTGGTCAACAAGCATTTCTTCCTTTACGGAGCGTGTTGTAGTCAGAGGGCCGGGGGTTAATAATTTGTAGTTTATCATTTGTTTCACTTCCTTATCTTTTTTATCTGCATTCGTCAACAAATTCCTTATGTTCCGTCAAAAGCTCTACCGTCAGCTTTTCGTCAAATGTTTTGGGATATTTTGATTCTGCTTCGGTATCTGCCGTTTCTCCTTCATATATGGGAGTGGGGTAGGTTTCAAGAAGCTCGGCTCTGCCGTTTTTGATAATACATTCCGCCATTTCCATAGCAAGGGGATTTGTGTCATCGCCGTGGTCTATAACCGCAATTGATTCTGTCAGCGAGAAATTGCCTTCTATCGGGTCAACATAGTCAATAGGCAAACCATCATTTTTGTCTCTTACTGCCTGATGTCTTAAGCCGAAAGCTACGGGAACCTCGCCGGCTCTTACCTTTTTAATAGGGCCTGAGCCTGAGCTTTCAAGATGAGGGCCGGCATTTTTCAAAATATCCGTCATAATTTCCTTTGCTTCTTCTTCATCATATGCGCTTATAACGTCCTGAACCAGAAGCCAGCCTGTTGATGAGCCGGCAATATCGGGAATTGAAATTTTTCCGCTGTATTCATCTTTCGCAAGATCCTTTATACAGGTTGGAGTGTCAAGCCCTTCCGCTTCGAGAGCCTGAGTGTTGATTATAATTGCCCCTTCCTGACAGGTTATGGGTGTGTAGTATGAGGGATATTCCGTCAGGGTATTATGGTCGAAGGTTAAGTCAAGAAACATTGAGCTTTGTTCCTGTGCGCTGTCGATATAGTAGGAGCTCATTGTAATTAAGTCCGCTTCTATGTTTTTGCCCTCTGCAAGAAGCTTTCCCCCAAGCTCGGAGGTTCCGAAGGTTTGAAGTATGTACTGTCCAGAATAGCCGTTGTTGTCAAGAGCGTTTTTCATAGCCGTAACTGCCTCGTCATCGGCATTTGTGTATAAAACAACCTGTTCACTGCTTCCGCAACCCGTTGCAACTCCGCCCATAATGGCAAGAGCCGCTGTCAATGATAAAATTTTTTTGAATGCTTTCATTTTAATTCTCCTTTTTTCTTTTTGATAATAAGGCAAATATGCCCTTTACGACAAGGTTCGTTGCAAGAAGCAAAAGCGAAAGAGCAAATATATCGTCAAACTTTGCGTAGTGCTGAAGCTCCTTTATTTTGGTTGTTATAACCATTGTGTGGGCGCCTACTATAAATATAATGGCGCTTATTGTGACCATAGCGTTCACAAAATAATAGCTTAAAACCTCAAGTATTGTATATTCGGCATTGGGTGTAACCACTCTTATAATTGTTTTTACCCAGCTGTCGCCCATAAGCATAGCCGTCGTTTCCCATGATTCATTCATTTTTGAAAGTGAATTTTTCATCATAAGGTAAGGAGTTGAGAAAAAGTGGATTATGTTGCACATTACAATAAGGAACATACTGTTTCTCAAGGGCGTACCCGAAAAGGCAAACATAAAGGCAATACCTAAAACCATACCGGGGATAGTGTTTATAACAAGGGCTATGCTTTCTATAACTTGTTTGCATTTATTGCTTATTTTGCTTCTTGAGGTTACAAGGGCGGCTCCGTAGGCAATCAGTGTTCCGAAAATTGCCGTAAGCACTGCCGCCGTAATAGAGTTAATATAAATGTTTAACATACTGCTGTCGGTAAACAGGCTTATTATGTGGGTTAGGGAAAATTGAAGCTTATATGGCCACATTTCCACAAAAGGTATAATTACAATAACAAGGAAAACCGACAGAACGCAGATTAAAATAATCACTGACAAGGTTCCCAAAACAATGTCTCTGAAAATATTTTTCTCAAGCTCTGTTTCCGTTGTTTTGTTATAGCGGAAATTAAACCTTTCCAAATAATTAAGAAGCAGTATGCTGAGAGCCGACGGAACAAGCATAACTATCGCCACAACGGCGCCGTTGCTGAAATTGGGAACAGACCCCAGCATTTCGTTATAGAGGGTTGTTGCAATGACGTTAAATTCTCCGCCTATTGCCGCAGGAATACCATAGTCTGTAAAGCTTAGAAAAAATGACTGTATAAAGGCAGCACCTAAAGTTCCTATCATAGGACGGACACAGGCTATAAGAAAGGTGTCAAGCTTGTTGTCGCCCATTATTCTCGACACAATAACAAACCGCTTGTCAATATATTGAAATGTATTGTTTATAAGAAGAAAGGCTATGGGCAGAGTATATATTACATATCCCATAACAAGCCCCTTAAAGCCGTATATCTCAAATGGAGCGAAGCCCAAAAGCTTTGTTATAAGGCCTTCCTTTCCGAAAGAATATATAATTGCAAAGCCGTAGGTTATTGTAGGCAGAAGCATTGGAAACACCGTAAGGACGGATATTGCCGATTTAAGCTTCGGATGAATATCCGTATTGTTTACCGTATAGGCAAGTATGAAAGCCAATATAACGGTTACCAAGCCGCTGGTTCCTGCCACGGCAAAGCTGTGCCACAGGGCAGTCATAAAGCCTTTTGAGGAAAACATTTTTACATACTGGGCAAAGCCTACTGCACCGCTGTCCGTCTGAAATGACCTTATAAGTACAAAGAATACGGGCAGAGCCAGAAACATAAAAAACAAAACCGCAATGAATATAAAAATTGCTTTAATTTCCTTCTCTTTTTTAAGCATGACATTCACCCATTCCGAACAGATTAAAAATATTGTCTCTCTTTATAATAAGCTGGTTCAAAATAAAGTCGGTAACAAACTTGTTTTTGGGAGCATGAATAATTTCATCGGGCTCCGAATACTGTGAAATCGTTCCCTTGTTTAAAATAAGAACTCTGTCTGAAAGAGTAAGGGCTTCCTCCGGATCGTGGGTAACTATTATTGTGGTTAAATTAAATTCTCTTGCTATTGTTTTGATACGTTCCTTAATGGATTCTTTAATAACTCCATCAAGGGCGGAAAGGGGTTCGTCCAAAAGAAGAAGCTTGGGTTTTACCACAAGAGTTCTTGCAAGTGCAACCCTCTGCTTCTGACCGCCTGAAAGCTCGCTTATATTTTTTGAAAGGTGTTCCCTTAAATTAAGAAGGTCTATAAGCTCGTCAACCTCTTTCTCCGTTGAAATATCCGGGTTGTTTCTCAGACCGTAAGTTATATTTTTGTAGGCATTAAGATTGGGGAAAAGAGCATAGTCCTGAAAAACTATGTTAAAGCCTCTGGTTTCCATGGGCTTATTTGAAATATCTTCTCCGTCAAAAATAATCTGTCCTCCGGATATATCCGTTATGCCTAAAATAGTATTAAGCAGAGTTGTTTTTCCGCAGCCCGAAGGCCCCAAAACGGAAACAATCTCACTGTCACGGACATCAAGGGTTATATCTTTCAAAACTTCGGTTTTTCCGTATACCTTTCTTAAATTTTTAAGTTCCAACATATAATCATTCCTCCGTAATGATAAATAATAACAACAATCTTTTTCATAAACCGTCTTTTTCATTCGGCAATAAGATTGTAACATCTATTTTTTGCCGTATCTATCAGGTTTCTGTGAAGCTTTGGCAAAATATTTGATAATTCTTAAACAAAAATAAAAAGAGGGTTTGTAGCAAAGCCCTTAAAACCCCTGATTTTCTCAGGTCTTTCACTACAAATCCTCTGTGTATTGCTTGTTTTTTATAAGTTTGCCGCTTTTTTGAAGTTTTTTGGAGTAATATTCATAATTTGTAAGAATTATTCCCATATAAAGCATTGTAATAACGGCAGACTGGGTTGCTCTTGAAAAAATAGCATCGCCGTAAATTGTTATATCTGAATTTCCCGTATTTAAAACAATATCGCTGCAGCCGCAAAGAGGTGAGTTTTCGTTGTTTGTAATTGATATTATTTTTGCTCACGACTGCTTTGAGGTTTTTGCGG
>JAJQCI010000040.1 GCA_021202835.1 Clostridiales bacterium
TTTTCATATAACACTTCCCCGAAGATACTCTTATGTTATATTCAAATATGGGCTTGATTCATTACAAAAATAATGCTAAAATTAATAAAAGAACGAAAGGAGTTTTTTTATGGAGAAGAAGATAAATTTCCCCAAATATTGGAAATATTTTACGCTGGGCTTTTTAATGCTAAGCTGGATTGTGCTTATATTTATAATGGATTTTCCCGAATGGGTTTTGATTCCCGAATTTATTGTTTATATTTTTATAAACGCCCTTATTTTCAGAAGCTACACTTTGGGCGTAATAGGCAATTACTGGTATACAATAAAGCATTTCCAAAAAGCATATAAATATTTTGAAAAGGCCGTCAATGCAGGAACCCACCACGTCAAGGCCCTTTATCTTTACGCCCTCAGACTTCTTCAGGATGGAAACGGAGAGGAAGCCTTAAAATATTTTGAGCTTGCGGAAAAATACAACTGCAGTGTTCTTATGGAAAAATATATAACTGTTTCAAAAAGCAGCTGTTACTGGATTATGGGGGAAATCGACAAGGCAATTTCTCTTTTGGAGGGGCTTATAAAAAAATTCTCATATATAAGCACCGACGCCTACACAACTCTGGGCTATCTCTGGTATTTGAAGGGCGACCTTGAAAAAGCCGAAGAATATACAAACAAAGCAATAGAAGACAATGAAGAACACTCTCCTGCCTGGGATAATTTAGGCCAGATTTATTATAAACGGGGAGATATTGAAAAAGCAAAGAAATATTTTGAAAAAGCCCTGTCTTATAAAGACATTGTGGACAGTCTTTATTTTATGGGCAGAATAAGCGAAGAAGAGGGCCGCCCCGAAGAAGCGGCAGACTATTATAAAAGGGCGCTGAAGTGTAATATTTCAGCCCTTAACACCGTTACCGAGGAAGAAATAAAGGAAAGACTTGAAAAAATCACAGCGTAAAAAAACGGCGGATTATTGTTTTCCGCCGCTGTTTTTTTATATATCTATAATACCGTCATCGGGAGGTATTATAAAAATCAATATAATATAAATCAGAACCGCCGCCCCGAAGGAGATGAACGCTCCTATAACCCAAAGTATTCTTATAATTGTAGGGTCGATTTCCGCATACTCGCCTATTCCGCCGCAAATTCCCGAAATCATTCTGTTGTTTACAGACCGTTTAAGTTTTTTCATTTGAACCTCCTCATTTGTTTTTATATTTCATTCCGCAAAGCCTGTGTTCGGCAAAGCTGTAATATTTTTCGCCGCTTACTATAATATGATCCAGCATTTTTATGCCCAAGGGCTCCAGATAATCTTTAATTCTGGTGGTTGTGTTTACATCGGCGCTTGAGGGCGAAAGGCTGCCGCCCGGGTGGTTATGAGTAAGAACGACAAATTTAGCCTTTGACATTAAAACCTTTTCAACTACATCCTTCATTGAAAGCTCTATTGTGTCAGGTGAATTTGAGCTTATTATAAGGTCCTTTATTAAAGCCATCTTTTTGTTTTTCTCACCCAGACAAATAATGTAAAATGTTTCGATATCCGAATTTTTGCCCACGAATCTCGAAACGGCATATTTTTGAACCTTTGCAGGAGCATCCAGATATTGGGGCTCTTCTCTTGACTTTTTTATGTAATAGCCCGAAAGATCTGAAACAAGTGAAATAAGAACGGCCGTTCTCATTGTTACACCGCATCTGTTCATAATTTCTTCGGGCGAAGCATTAAAAAGCGAAACAATCGAACCGTCAAATTCTTCTATAAATTTATGGGCAATTTCGTTTGTATCTATCCTCGGATAGGCATAAAAAAGCAGAAGCTCAAGAATCTGGTGGTCTGCAAAGCTGTCGAGACCGCCTTCTTCCGCATATCTTTCCATAACTCTTTTTCTGTGCCCTGCATGGATATTCTTCTTGTTTTCATCTGCACTTTTTGCTGTATCCGTTTCACGCTTCATCAGCTTTCCTCTTTATCCTCTTTAAATTCTTCGCTATATCCGCATTCAGGGCTTGAACAGGCTATTTTCTTGTTTTTCCGCCCTTTTTCAACAAGGGGGCTTCCGCATACGGGGCAAAGCTCTCCCGTAGGCTTGTTCCAGGATATAAAATCACATTCCGGGTTATTTTCGCAGCCATAGAATTTTCTGCCCTTTTTGCTCTTTTTAATATAAACCTTCCCTCCGCATTTGGGACACTTAACCCCGGCGTCTTCATAATAGGGCTTTGTGTTTCTGCATTCGGGAAAACCGGGGCATGCAAGGAACTTTCCGTACTTTCCGAATTTAATAACCATATTTCTGCCGCAGTTGTCACAGATAATGTCGGTTTCTTCCTCTTTAACGGTAACATCGGACTGGTTTTCCATAGCGTCGTCCAAAAGCTCTTTAAAATGAGGATAGAAGTCTCTCAAAACCTGTTTCCATTCGTGCTTTCCATCTTCAACCTCGTCAAGTTCCTCTTCCATACGGGCCGTAAAGTCTGCATTTACTATGTCGCCGAAATTGTTTTTGAGAATTTCGTTTACAACCTCTCCAAGTTCAGTGGGGTAGAAAAGCCTGTTTTCCTTTGTGACATAATTTCTTGCGGTTATGGTGCTTATTGTGGGGGCATAGGTTGAAGGTCTTCCCACTCCAAGTTCCTCAAGGGTTTTAATGAGAAGAGCCTCGGTATACCTTGCCGGGGGCTGGGTAAAATGCTGTTCGGGAAGAAGCTCGTTTAATTTAAGAACATCTCCCTCGTGACATTCGGGAATTTCTTCATCTTTCTTTTTTTCCTCATATTTTTTGTAAACAAGAAGATAACCGTCAAATTTAAGCCTGTTTCCCCCTGCGCTTAAAGAATAATCTCCGCAGCTTATTTTAACGGAGTTTGTGTCATAAACCGCCTGGGGCAGCTGGCTGGCCACAAACCTCTCCCAAATAAGCTTATAAAGCTTAAACTGGTCATTGGAAAGGCTGTCTTTTATAAGAGAAGGCTTTCTTATAACAGAGGTTGGGCGGATAGCCTCGTGGGCGTCCTGAGCTCCGGCTCTTGACTTATATTCTCTTCTTTCACAGAGATAGTCTTCACCGTATTCACCGGCTATAAACTCTCTTGTTTCGTTATATGCTTCATCGGCCACCCTTACGGAGTCGGTTCGAATGTATGAAACAAGGCCTACAGTGCCCTCGCCCTTAATGCTTACGCCTTCATAAAGCTGCTGGGCTACGCTCATTGTCTTTTGAGCGGAAAAATTAAGGGCTTTCGAAGCTTCCTGCTGCATTGTACTCGTTGTAAAAGGCGGATAGGGATTTTTTGTTCTGGTTCCTTTCTTTACCTCTTTAACTGTAAAATCGTTTTCGGAGAGAGCCTTTAAAATCTCGTCGGCCTCCTCTTTGTTTTTTATTTCAATGCTTTTTCCGTTTTTCTTTGAAAGCTTTGCCTTAAGCTTTTTTCCGGCAAAAGTTTTAAGACCTGCTTCAATGCTCCAATATTCCTCGGGTATAAAGCTGTCGATTTCCTCCGCTCTGTCACAAATAAGCTTCAGAGCAACAGACTGAACTCTTCCGGCGCTTAAACCCTTTTTGACCTTCTTCCATAAAAGAGGGCTTATTTTATAGCCCACGATTCTGTCAAGGGCACGTCTTGCCTGCTGGGCATTCACAAGATCCATATCAATGTCTCTTGCTTCTTTTATTGAGCGCTTAACCGCCGTTTTGGTAATCTCGTTAAATGTAATTCTGTGTACATTTTCGCTTTTGTCATTAAGCTTAAGGGCATAGAGAAGGTGCCAGCTTATGGCCTCTCCCTCACGGTCGGGGTCGGTCGCCAGATATATTTTGTTTGCCGACTTAATTTCACGGCGAAGCTTGGCCAAAATCTCCCCCTTTCCCCTTATTGTAATATACTTGGGTTCAAAATCATTTTCTATATCTATTCCCAGTTCACTCTTGGGCAAGTCCCTTACGTGACCCATGGTTGCTTCTATTTTATAATTGCTTCCCAAAAATTTTTTTAGAGTTTTTGCCTTTGCAGGCGATTCCACAATAACAAGGTTCTTACTTGAAGCCACTGTAATTGTCCTCCTTTATTTCCTTACTTTTACAGGCAGGCATATCTTGAAGCAGGCAGCCTTCTTATAAGACCGCCCATTTCCAAACTAAGCAGAATAAGCTGAACCTCTGCTATGTCAAGGCCTGTTTTTATAATTATTTCGTCGAGAGAAATTTCACCCGAATTTATACAATCATAAACCATTTTATCTTTATTTTCAAGAGTAATTTTTTCCTCCGGCGGTTTTTTTGCTTCCTCTTCGTCAATTCCTATGGCGAAAAAGGCGTCTCTTGCTTCGGTTATAGGGGTGGCGCCCTCTTTTAAAAGGCCGTTTGTGCCCTTGCTGGCTCTTGCGTTAATATTCCCGGGAACAGCGAAAACCTCTCTGCCTGAATCCACCGCCAGATTTGCCGTTATAAGAGAGCCGCCCTTTTCGTTTGCTTCAACAACCACAACAGCCATTGAAAGCCCAGCTATAATTCTGTTTCTTTCGGGAAAATATCTTGCGTTTGCCCTTTCGTCCAAAGGATATTCCGAAATAACACAGCCGTTTTCTATTATTTTCCTCATAAGCCCTTCGTTGGTTTTGGGATAACACACATTTACGCCGCAACCCAAAACGGCTATTGTCCTGCCTTTTCCCTTAAGGGCTCCCCTGTGGGAGGCGCTGTCTATTCCGTCGGCCATTCCGCTGACAACGGTTATGCCTGCGGCGGCAAAATCCTCCGCCAGCTTTAGGGCGGCGCTTATGCCGTAGGGCGTAGCCTGCCTTGTGCCTACCATACTTACCTTTTTATCCAGAAGAGTGTTTTTGTCGCCCCTGAGATAAAGCCCGAAGGGCGCATTATAAACCTCTCTTAAAATTTCGGGATAATAGCCGTCTCCCTTTATTATATAGTCTATCCCCATAGAATAAACCCTTTCGGCATATTTTTTAAGAGAATCGGCGTTTCTGTTTTGGGTCAGGTCGGCTGAGTTGGCTTCTGTAAGCCATTTAAATTTTTCAAAGCCGGAGGGCGGCGCCTTGAAAATATTTTCAGCCGAGCCGAAAATTTGAAGGAGCCTGTCCTTTTTGCCGTGGCTTATTCTGGAAAGCCCCGAAAGCCACATTATATATTCTTTTTCTTTAAGCATAATTAATCCCTGCTTCTGTCAGAGTTTCGAAGAGACAAAGCCTCGGCCAGGTTCGAGAGAGATATGTTTTCCCGTCCTTCCAGATCTGCTATTGTTCTTGCTATTTTAAGTATTTTATGATAAGACCTTGCGCTTAATGAAAGCTTTTCAAAGGCGCCTCTTAAAAGCTGTCTTTCCTTGTCTCCCAAAAGACAATATTTATCTGTTTTAGACGCCGTAAGCTGTGAATTAAACCTAAAGCCCTCGTCTTTATATCTTTCGGCCTGAATTTTCTGAGCCGCCGCCACCTTCTCCTTAAGGCTTTCAGAGCTTTCGCTGGGTTTAATGTCTGAAAGGCGGTTATAGTCTACGCCGCTTGCCTCAACCTGAATGTCTATTCTGTCAAGAAGAGGGCCCGAAATTTTGTTTCTATATCTTATAATTTGATTCTGGCTGCAGCTGCACCGGTCAGAATAGCCGTAATATCCGCAGGGGCAGGGATTCATTGCCCCAACAAGCATAAGGTTGGCCGGGTAGGTCATAGTTCCGTTAACTCTGGATATTGTAATTTCCGAATCCTCCAGCGGCTGGCGAAGCTCCTCTAAAACGTCTCTCGAAAACTCGGGAAATTCGTCAAGAAAAAGCACTCCGTTGTGAGAGAGACTGACCTCTCCCGGCCGGGGAATTCTACCTCCGCCGACCATAGCGGCGTTTGAAATTGTGTGGTGGGGGCTTCTGAAAGGGCGAGCGGTTATAAGGGCGCTTTTGTCCTTAATAAGGCCGGCTACGGAATATATTTTAGTTACCTCTATGCTTTCGTCAAATGTCATATCCGGCAAAATCGTGGGAAGCCGTTTAGCCATCATAGTTTTTCCCGAGCCGGGCGGCCCTGTCATAATAATGTTATGCATCCCTGCCGCAGCAATAAGCATTGCCCTTTTTACATTCTCCTGGCCTTTAACGTCTTTATAGTCTAAATTTTCATATGCCGAAGCACTTTTAAGACTTTCGGGAGATGTTTTGTAGGGGGCGATTGGGTAGGTTCCGTTTATGTAGCCGCAGCACTCCTTCAGATTCCTTACGGGAATAATGTCTATCCCCTTTACCAAAGCGGCTTCGTTTCTGTTGTCATAGGGAACCACGAAATTATGAAAGCCCTCCGCCTTTGCATGGAGAACCATAGGCAGAATTCCGTCTACACGCCTTACGCTTCCGTCAAGAGAAAGCTCCCCGGTAAAAACAGTTGTTTCGAAAATGCCTCTGTTAAGCTTAAAGCTTCCCGACAAAACCCCCAGAGCAATGGGAAGGTCATAGGAGGGCCCTGCCTTTTTAAGCCCCGACGGGGCAAGGTTTATAACAATGGCTTTGTTATTGGGAAAGCTGAGCTCGGAGTTGGCCGCAGCAGATTTTACCCTTTCCTTTGCTTCTCTTACGGAAGAATCGGGCAGCCCCACAATCTCAAAGGAGGGAAAGCCCTTCCTTATATCGGCCTCTGTATCCACAATAAAGCCGTCTAAACCGTTTATACCGCAGCTTTTAACACATACAATCATAATCTTCTCCTCAGAACCCCTGTGAAATTTATAAAATGTTTCTTTAAACAAATACTACCATTATACAGGTCCAAATGCAAGAGTTTTTTTCGGCTGAATTAAAAAAAGAAAAAAATGCAGCAGTTCAGCCGTGCGGCTTGCACGGGGGTTGTGCCAAACATCTCGCAAAGCGTCTGCTGTGCATCCGGCGCCGCTTATACGGCTGAACTGCTGCGAAAAATTAAATTCAGATTAGATTTTGCGGCTTTTTCATACAAATTATAATAAAACTATTGATTTTATCCTCAAAAAAAAGTATACTGTACATAAGAGATTTATAATTAATATATTTAAGGAACCTCTTATTAATTAGCTCATCGCATCTTCACCCCTGATTTTTCCGATTGCTGCGTCACGCATTCTTGATATAGGCTCCTAACACGAAAGTATTTTTTCATTAGAAATTTTTGTAAAAATGCTTTCGTGCCGCCTGCGAATGCCTTCCTTGCTCTCGAAAAAATCAGCGGCGAATCTGCTTCGGCGAATTAATCATTGCTTCCTTAACATTGTATAAATTTACCGATACAGTCTGCCACAGGCTATGAAAGGAGTAAACAAATGAAGAAACACAAAAAATTTTTGCCGCTGTAATAAGCACTCTAATGGCACTGACTTATCTGCCTTCGCTGAGCGCAGCGGCTTATGCAGGCGGCACAGCAGAGCCTTCGGTCAGCCTTGAGGCAGACAGCATAACCCTCGCAGAGGGCGAAACCGGTACTGTCTCAATCACCCTTAAAGACTTTGAAAACAGCGCCTCCGTAAACAACCTTACATTCTATGCCGTATTCGACCCCGATATTGTGGAAGTATCTTCGGTTCAGATGTTGTCTCCTGTCGGAACATATGATGAATATGACGAAACATCATCATATATAAACTCCGTTATTACCTCGGCCCACTTAACAATAGATAATTCGGGAGTTTATACAAAAGACGACATAGGAAAAACCCCCTTTGAAGCCGGCAAAATAAAATTCGCCTTCTATTCGTCACAAATAATTTCAGGCGGCTATTTATATGCCTTTGACTCCGACACGGCAGCTGCCAACATTGTTTTCAAGGGCGTTTCAGCAGGCACCACCCCTGTCTCACTGATTGTTGTTGACTGCAACTCTGCCCCGAACCTTGCCGAATATGCAAGCGTAGACTGCACGCCGGTTAACGGCTCGGTAACGGTTACAGGCGACACGCTTGACCTTACCGATGCTATACAAATTTTGCAGTATGCCGAAGACCCGTCATCTCTTACAGAGGACGAATTTGCCGCTGCCGACGTATACATCCACAATGTAATAGAAGAAAAACAAAACTACTATGTTCTTAAACAGCTTATATCCCAACAGTCATAATAAAACTCAGCGAAAAA
>JAJQCI010000288.1 GCA_021202835.1 Clostridiales bacterium
ATGATATACTGATACAGTAAAACCCAAAAAACGAATTAAAAGATTAAAAAGGAGGATATAAGTGAAAAACAAATCTGTAAATATCATATTTAAAACAATTGCCTTTGCGCTGTTTCTTTCGGCGCTTATTACATTGGCATCTACAAGTGTCTTTGCGGCGAGTGTCAAGCTTTCTTCATCTGCCGTCAAGCTTTCAAAGGGAGACACTGTTTCAAACACATTGACCATAACCTTAAACAAAAACGAGGTTGAAATTTTAAAGGATTCCATTACAGTTACTCTTGACGGAGCCGAATGGAACAACTACAGCAGCGAGGGTAATATTACCGCCGGTGTTACATACAAAAAAGTTTCCGACACTCAGATTGAAATTCATATCGAGCCTACGGAAAAAATGCTTGAAAAGGGCTGCACTATTCCTGTTCCTTTAAAATGTACTATTACAAGCAACCAGGGTGAAATATCCGCAACAACAAGCTACGGTATTGACGGCTACACCGACAACCGCCAGGTTTTTGCAAGATGTAACTATACAAGAGCTTATCTCAGCGGAAAAGTAATTGAAAGAAAAAAGGGAGAAGAGGTATATTCCTCCAAAAACACCAAAACCACCTACAATAATTTAATAATTTACGTAGTCGGCGATGACATTTTAAAGACGAAAAACGGTATTACAGTTACTCTTGAGGGTATGACATGGAGCCGTTACAGCAAATCGGGAAGTGTTAAAAACAATGCTCAAATAAGCACGTTATATACTAAGGTCGACGCAAATACAATAAAGGTTTATCCCACAAGCGTCACCGACCATATGCTTTATTCAAGCTACACAATGACAATTCCCCTTGCCGGAACGATAACGGGCACCGGAGCTTTAAAGGCAACTGTTAACTTCGGCACAGACGACATTGAAGAAAGTGTTGTTACCTTCGGCTACTGCAGCGACGGTGATATTACGCTCACAGCCTCTTCAAATAATCAAATCGGAAGTATAGGCACTGTAGGCGACATTGTAATTAACGACACAACAACTCAGGAATTTAAGAAAAACACCAAATTTACGGTTACTCTTCAGCAGTCCTACTATTTCTATCAGGTTCCCACAGTGGTCGGAACAGGCAAATATGAAGACAAATGTTCTGTTGCCCTGACAAAAGACAATACCAAACAGTGTGTTATAACAATGACGGATATAATAGATTCCGGCAGCACGGGAACTATAACCCTGAAGGATGTTGTAATAGAAAGAACATCCCAAACCGAATTTAAATCTCAGGACATTACGGCTGTTCTTGCCGCAACAGGCTGGGAAGACTATGAGTCAACAGCCGTGATAGCCACATATTCGAAGGACACCGAATACAATCCTCCGTTAAGAATAGCCACATCAAACGCAAATGCAGGGGCAAAGGAATATTCAAGACTCGGAAATATAACCTTCTCCGACAGCGGCTCTGACAGAAACTACGCAGTAAATGAAAAAATCGTAATGACATTCGACAACGATTTTTACTGGTTTACAGACGGCGCTGAGCCCAAGCTCACCACAACAGGCAAGTTCGCAGACGCATGTATATTTAAGTTTAATACAGAAAACAAAAACGAAGCCTATATAGTGTTTACAAAAAACATAACATCTCAAAGTGCAGGCACAATCGTTATATCCGGCATTCAGGTTCAGAGAGATTCAAGCGACTATTTCGAATTTCTTAATATGACGGCTTATATCGACAGCTCACCTGCCACAACAAACACTATTCAGGTAGGAAAATACAGCCCTACTCTTACCGGAGAGCTTACATCAACTACAACCACAACAACGACTGAAGCCACCACCGAAGCAACAACGGAAAGCGCAGACGAATCAGAAGCTTCCGATGAAAACTCCGACGGAAACGCTGTTGTTAAATTTGTAATAGGCGATATAAGCTATTTTATAAACGGCTCGGAGCTTGAGCTTAATTCGGCGCCCTACATAAAGGACGGCTACACAATGCTGCCCATAAGAGTTTTGGCAAACTTAACCGGAATTTCCGACGACGGCATAAGCTATGAAGACGGAACAGCCACCTTCAGTGTAGGCGGAGTGCCTATGCTTATAATTTCCGCCGGCGAGCCAACGTTCACCGTAAACGGCACAGAAAAAGACCTATCAACAACAGCTGAAATTCAAAACGGAACAATGTTCCTGCCTATGAGAGACTTAATAAATGCTTTGGGTATCTCAGATGAAAACATAGGCTTTGACGCCGAAACAAAAACAGTAACAATAACTGTTTCAAAATAAAAAACATACTTAAAGCAATTTTAAGCACCGGCCAAAAACCGGTGCTTGTTTTTTACCCACAATTTCTGCTTTGACAAAGATTTATAAAAAGCTTCATAAGCGGACTTAACCATTTATTTTTGTGATGGGCACACACCGCCGTTATGTCTGCGCCTGAAATTTCCGTGGGAATTTCCACAAGCTCGCCCTTTTCCACTTCCTCACTTAGGGTAAACTCTGGCAGATATGTAAAGCCCATATTATTTTTAACCAGATTTTTTATTGTGGGAATACTCCACAGCTCCGTTGTATGCTCCAAAACAATTGACTTTTTGCGAAGATAGTCTTCAAAAATTTGTCTGAAAACACAATTCTTTTCATTTATTATAAATGTATGGGGCAAAACCCTGTCTTCTGTTATAAAATCGGAAAAGCCTTCTTTAAATTCGTGAGAAGCCGCTAAAACCAGAGGTGAGCGGCAGATTTCATAAGCGGTGAGGCTTGACCCGAAGCCGCCGGCTTCCTTATAGAACACCCCTAAATCCAAATCACCGCAAATAAGCCCGTCTCTTATATCATAACAGTTCATTGACTGCAGAAGAAGCCTTGCTTCCGGCGCCCTTTTGTGAAGCTCTCTTAAAATTTCAGGCAGCTTATAACACAAAACCGACTCAGCACAGCCTATTTTAAGCTCCTCTCTGTACTCCTTTACATCCTTTCCGAAATCTTTAAGTCTTTCCGCAGATTTAACAACATCATCGGCATAGGGCAGAAATTTTTCTCCTGCCTTTGTAAGCATCATATTCCTGCCGATTTTTTCAAAAAGCTTTACTGAAAACTCCTGTTCGAGCTGGCCTATTTGAAAGGTAATTGTCGACTGGGTATAATTAAGCTTTTCAGCTGTCTTTGTAAAGCTGCCTGTTTCCACTATAGTTTTAAACGTATTAATATATTTTAGCTCCATATTCTCCGCCACTGTTCAATATTTTTGAAGTTTATATTTAAATGTTTCAATTTGATTAAATGTTTCTGCTATGCTATTATACTATATAAGAAATATAATTTCAATAAAAAAATAAGGAGAATCGAAAATATGAAGGAAAGAAAAAATACATCCGTTTTTACCTGTATAGCCGTCGTTGCGGCGGTTTGCCTTATACATGGAACAATGACTACGGCATTATGATGAACGGCCTTTTGGAGCCTACAGGCTTAGACTATGCCTCCATAAGCTTCTGTATAGGCGTCGGCGCCTTTATTTACGGACTTGTTCAGCCCTTTTTGGGTATGCTGGCTTTAAAAAAATCAAACGCTTTTGTAATGATGTTGGGAATTATTTTAACTATTACAGGGCTTTTTATAACACCCCTATGCAGAAGCTTTCTCACTCTTTTTATTTTTTTCGGTCTAATTCTTCCCCTGGGAACAACAGGGCTTTGTTTCGGAATAATTATGGGGCAATAACCCCTGTTTTGGGAGAACGAAGGGCCGCCCTTGTTTCGGGAATTGTTCAGGCCGGCGCCGGCGTCGGCGACTGTCTTATGTCTCCCGGACTTCAGGCTCTTATTTCAAATTTCGGAATCAGGGCCGCAATGAGCCTTATTACAATACCGTTTTTTATAATGATTCCAATAGCCTTATGGATAGGCTCGGTTAACAAAGAACATATTTCCGAAGAGAAAAAAGAAGCCGCTGCAAAAACCGGGCTAATCTCTATGCTGGGCGAGGCCTTTAAAGACAGAGACTACCGCCTCATACTTATAAGCTTCGGAACCTGCGGCTTTAATATGTCAATTATAGAAAGCCATATTTTTTCACAGTTTGTTTCAAACGGCATAAGCGAAACCGCAGCTTCCTTTGCCCTTATGATTTACGGCATAGCCACAATGACAGGCGCCGCAGCTTCCGGCTTTTTGGGAATAAAGTTTAAAATGAAAAATGTTTTGGGCACTGTTTATGGGCTTCGGGTTATAATTTCGGCCGGCTTTCTTCTTCTGCCAAAAACTCCCCTTTTCGCCTTTGTTTCAACTGCCCTCTTGGGCTTAAGCGGTGACTCCACCGTTCCCCCCACAACAGGAATAATAAGCCGAAAATTCGGCGCCGAAAAAATGGCGGTTCTCTACGGCTTCGCTTTAATAGGCCATCAGGCAGGGGCTTTCTTAAGCGCATATCTGGGCGGTGTTTTCATAAAAGCCGGCTTGGGCTACAGTCCTCTTTGGACGGTAAATCTCTTTTTAGCCGCCATAGCCTCCGCCTCCGCTTTTTCAATACATTCCGGCAAGGCGCAGATATAAACATTCAGCAGCAGCGCCTGTCAATCTCCCACTGTTTCACGCTGTCAGAATACACTTACGCAGATGCAGAGCTAAACACAAACGAAAGCACGGCTTTGGGAGGAGCCGTGCTTTCAAGCTAAAATATTAAGGAGATGAATTATATAATAACACGGCCGTCCGAAGAAAACGCCGTATTATCCTGATTTTAAGCAACAGTTCAGCCGTCTAAACGGCGTCGGATGCACATAAGACGCTTAAGCGAGCTGTTTGGCGCTCCGCCCGTACAGAGTACGGCAGAACTATTATGATTTAGGGGCAATCAGTTCTTGAGATATTTATCACACTCCAAAGCGGCTTCTCTGCCCTCGTGTATTGCCCAAACAACGAGAGACTGGCCTCTTCTCATATCGCCTGCGGAGAAAACACCGTTTAAGTTTGTGCAGTATTTTCCGGGAGGTGTGAGAACATTGCTTCTTTGGTTTGTTTCAAGACCTATTTCTTTTATTATATCCTGCTCGGGGCCCATAAAGCCCATAGCTATAAGCAAAAGCTGACAGGGGAGAATCTTTTCGGAGCCCTTTATAGGCTTAGGCACCATTCTGCCCCCTTGATTAACCCATTCAACCTTAGAGGTATGAACCTCCTTAATGTTTCCGTAGGAATCACCCACAAGCTTAGTGGCGGTTGTCAAATATGTTCTGGGGTCTTTGCCGTAAAGGTAAATTGCCTCCTCCTGACCGTAGTCAACCTTTTTGATTCTGGGCCACTGGGGCCAGGGGTTTTCCTCACGGCGCCCTACAGTCAGCTCTGGCATAATTTCAAGCTGTGTTACACTCTTGCAGCCGTGACGGATAGACGTTCCCACACAGTCTGTTCCCGTGTCGCCGCCGCCGATTATAACAACGTTTTTGCCCTTAGCCGAAATGAATTCGCCGTCTTCAAGGTTAGAGTCCAAAAGGTTCCTTGTGTTTCTGCTTAAAAAGTCAACGGCAAAATAGATTCCGTTTAAATCTCTTCCTTCAATCTGTAAATCTCTGGGCTTTGTTGCTCCGCAGCAGAAAACGGTAGCGTCAAACTCGCCTACAAGCCTTTCTGCAGGGTAGTCCTTTCCTATGGCTGTATTTGTCTTAAACTCTATGCCCTCTTCGGAAAGAATGTTTATTCTTCTTTCAACAACTGACTTGTCAAGCTTCATGTTTGGAATACCGTACATAAGCAGTCCGCCGCATCTGTCGGCTCTTTCGAAAACAGTCACGCTGTGGCCCAGTCTGTTTAAAAGCTGGGCACAGGCCAGGCCGGAGGGGCCGGAGCCTACAACGGCAACTCTCTTTCCCGTACGAACCTTAGGCACAACGGGAACAACCTTGCCCTCTTCAAACATTTTGTCTATAATGTGTACTTCTATATTTTTAACCGTAACAGCCGGCTCATGCATACCCAGAGTACAGCTGCCCTCACAGAGAGCAGGGCAGGCTCTGCCCGTAAATTCGGGGAAGGGGCTTGTAAGGGAAAGACGGCGGTAGGCCTCTTCATACTTTCCTCTGTAAACAAGGTCATTCCATTCGGGAATAAGATTTCCCAATGGGCAGCCCCCTACAACGGGGTCCCCTGTGTGGCAGAAGGGAATTCCGCAGTTCATACATCTTGCGCCCTGTTTTCTCAAAGCCGCTTCGTCAAAATGAGTGTGAAATTCGCTCCAGCCCTTGATTCTTTCTTCGGGAGCCACATCTTTGGGAAGCTCACGGTTATATTCCAAAAATCCTGTAGGTTTACCCATTATGAATCACGCTCCTTTCGGGCTGAATATAGGCTGTGCCCGTTACCTCGGCGAAAGCCTTCATATTCGATTCTTCATCGGTCATGCCCGTCTCCTTACATTTCTTTATTTCCTCAACAACAGCCTTATATGTTTCGGGAATAACCTTAACAAAATTCTTTACCTCTTCTTCCCAGTTGTTAAGAAGATATTCGGCTCTCTTGCTTCCCGTATATTTAAGGTGGTTTTCAATCATAGTCTTGAGGTCGTTTTTGTCCTCTTCCGACTCAACGGCTTCAATGAGCACAAGCCCCTTGTTACAGCGGCTCTCAAAATCTCCGCCCATGTTGTAAACATAGGCTATTCCGCCTGACATGCCTGCGCCGAAGTTTCTGCCTGTTTTGCCTAAAATGGCAACCTTTCCGCCGGTCATATATTCACAGCCGTGCTGTCCTACGCCTTCAATAACGGCTGTTATGCCCGAATTTCTGACGCAGAATCTTTCTCCGGCCATACCGTTTATATAGGCTTCGCCGTGAACGGCACCGTAGAAGGCTACGTTTCCTATGATAACGTTTTCAGTGGCGTCAAAGGGTGAATCCTCGGGAGGAACAACGATAATCTTTCCGCCTGAAAGCCCCTTTCCAATATAGTCGTTCGAGTCTCCCACAAGCTTCATTGTTACGCCGTGAGTTTGGAAAGCGCCGAAGGACTGGCCTGCCGAGCCTTCGAATGTTAAATTGATTGTGTCGTCGGGAAGGCCCTTTGCGCCGTAAACCCTTGTTATTTCGCTTGAAAGAATCGTTCCCACAACTCTGTTTATGTTTGTAATTTTAAGTGAAGAATTTATCTTCTTTCCGTCTTTTATAGCCGGGCCGCAGAGCCTTACAAGGGCGTTGACGTCTATTGAGTTTTCAAGCCTGTGGTCCTGCTTAAGCGTGCAGTATCTTTCGTTGTCGTTTGAGCAGATCTTAGGCTGATAGAGAAGGTCGGTCAAATCCACTCCGGCCGCCTTCCAGTGCTCCGCTCTTCTGGGAACAAGCTTCTCAACATGGCCTATAAGACCGTTTACTGTCTTAACGCCTATCTTAGCCATCCATTCACGGAGATCCTGGGCTATAAACTTCATAAAGTTTTCAACATACTCAGGCTTTCCGCAGAACTTAGCCCTTAAGAGGGGATTCTGTGTGGCTACGCCTACGGGGCAGGTGTCGAGATTACATACTCTCATCATACACAGCCCATAGCGATAAGGGGCCCTGTGGCAAAGCCGAATTCCTCTGCGCCCAAAAGTGCGGCAACGAGAACGTCACGGCCTGTCAAAAGCTTTCCGTCTGTTTCTATGGTAACTCTGTTTCTCAAATTATTCATAAGCAGAGCCTGATGAGTTTCGGCAACGCCCAGCTCCCAGGGAAGACCGGTGTGTCTTACGGATGTTCTGGGGGCGGCGCCTGTTCCGCCGTCATAGCCCGAAATAAGTATAACGTCTGCCAAACCCTTTGCAACACCAACCGCAATAGTACCTACGCCGGCTTCGGAAACAAGCTTGACGGAGATTCTGGCGTCACGGTTTGCGTTCTTAAGGTCGTGAATAAGCTGGGCCAAGTCCTCAATTGAATAAATATCATGGTGAGGGGGCGGCGAAATAAGGGATACACCGGGGGTTGAATTTCTTACCTTAGCAATCCAGGG
>JAJQCI010000185.1 GCA_021202835.1 Clostridiales bacterium
TTGATTCCGTCATTCGCAGGTTCGAATCCTGCTAGCCTAGCTGATTATGTTTCGAGAGGGTTTATTCCCTCTCTTTTTTTATCCATGCTAGTGTGATTTTCCCGAAAGAATGTTATAAATATATAAAGAAGCCTAAAAAGGAGGGTGAGAATATATGCAGAAAGGATACACTTAATAAGATTCTTTCGGAATTATCCGAAAATTCAAAGAAGATATTCGGCGGCAAGCTTAAAAAGGTTATTTTGTTAGGGTTATACGCAAGAGGCGGCTATGACGACGAATCGGACATTGACGTTATGCTTATGGTTGATATGTCAAAATAAGAACCGGCAGAATACCGCAATATAATATCCGACATCAGTTCGGAACTGTCACTTAATCATTATGTCCTCGCTGCACCCGTACTTCAGTCTGAAAAATGGTTTAACAAATATTCAGAAGAATCAGGATTTTATAAAAATGTAAAAAAATGAGGTAATTGTATATCACGGATAGAACAAGAAAAGATTATTCTCTTTACAGACTTGAAAAACCCCAAGAATGTCTGCGTGCTTCGGAAAACAGCTGAAAAGGCCTTGAGAAAGTTTTAAAACAATCTCAAAGCCTTTTATTATTTAAGCATGCAGAGGGGCCTAAGCTCCTCTCCTGTTCTTTTGTAAAGCCCGGCAAGCTCATTTTCCGAATTATAGAGAAGAAATGTACTGTTGTTTTCAGGTGCCTTACCCGAAATTTGGGCTGTGCTTATTTTATTGCCGTTATTTATAAGCTTATCCGCCGACGGCCCGGCTGTATATTTTTCATAGCTTAAGGCTTTTTCTATGGGAATAACGGCTTCAGGCAGACGGTTTTCTTCTTTCAGATCTCTGAGCCCTCCTATTGTTATGGCTGTTTCCCTGCCGAAGCTGCCTGTTTTTATTCTTTCCAGCGCCGACATTGTGCCGCAGGTGCCCAGTTTTTTGCCTATATCGTGGCACAGGCTCCTTATGTATGTGCCTTTCGAACAGGTTACTGTGAATGAAACAGTTTTGTTGTTTTCAAGCTCAATATCCTTTATATCGTAAATCGTTATTCTGCGGCTTTTTCTTTCTGCTGTTTTGCCTTCTCTGGCCAAATCATAAAGCCTTTTTCCGTTGACCTTTATTGCCGAATACATAGGGGGAATCTGCTCCTGCTCACCTTTAAAGGAGACAACAGCCGAGATTATTTCATCCTCGGTTAAATTAACTTCTCTTGTTTCCAAAACCTTTCCCCAAATATCACAAGTGTCTGTTTCCGTGCCCAATGTCAGGGTTGTTCTGTAAACCTTTTTTTCCGCCTGTATGTAGTCGGCCAGCTTTGTGGCCTTTCCCAGACAAATAGGCAGAACTCCGGTGGCCATAGGGTCAAGGGTGCCGGTGTGGCCTGTTTTTGTTCCCCGAAAAATTCCTCTGACTATATTCACGGCGTCGTTTGATGTAAAATTCTGTTCCTTATAGAGGTTTATAAAACCGTTTATGGCTGTCATTTGATTTTACCTGCTTCCGTCTTAAGAGCACTGAGACAAAGCTTAAGGGCTTCGTCCAAAGAAATTCCGTCCATTGTACAGCCTGCCGCACAGACGTGGCCGCCGCCGCCGAAGCCCGAAGCAATTTTATTTACGTCAAGCCCCGTTGAGCGAAAGCTGCACCTTATCTGATTTTCTCCTCTTTCATAGAGGAAAACCGAAACCACGGCGCCGTTTATATTAAGGCAATATTCCACGATACCGTCAAGCTGTTCGAAAATTGCTCCGTGAGCCCGAATCTCCTTAAGTGTCAGTGTCGTATAGGCTATTTTATCCTCAAGACGGGCATTTAAAACAGCTTCCGCAAAAACCTTTGATGCGGTTAAATCATGGCGGTAAAGCATTTTCGCCTGAATTTCTGTAAAGTCTATGCCTGTTTCTATAAGGTCGGCGGCTATGCGCATTGTTCTGGCCCCTGTGGAGCTGTGCTTAAAGGTGCTTGTGTCGGTTATTATACCTGTGTAAAGACACTCTGCGGTATATTTGTCAAGCACAAAGCCGGGCTTTCTTGTTATTATCTCATAGACAAGCTCACAGGTTGAAGAGGCTTTTGGGAAAACAAAATTATAATTGCCGTAGCCTGTGTTTGAAATGTGGTGGTCAATATTAAATGTAACGGCAGATTTTTCGAAAAGAGCCTTTCCCTCATCCCCCAGTCTTTCCCTGTCGCCGCAGTCAAGGGCGATAAACACATCCGGCTTAAGGTCGGCCCTGCTGCCGGAAAAAAGCCTGCTTTTATTCAGTATATAGTCATATTTACTGCCCTTAAAGTGTATAAACACAACAGGCTTTTTGCCCAAGGCCTCAACAAAGGCGCTCATTGCCAGAGTAGAGCCCACTGCGTCGCCGTCAGCGTTTATGTGGGCACTTATAACAACTGTTTCGGCACGGTTTACGGCGTCACAAAGCTTTTTTGTAAATTCATCATTCATCTTCGCCGGCCTCGCTTTCCTCTTCGGTAATATCAAGTGTGTTCAGAATTTTTGAAATATGCATACCGTAAACCAGCGAATCGTCATATTTAAAAATAAGCTCGGGGGTGTTTCTCAGGTTTATTCTGTTTGCAAGAAGGCTTCTTATAAAGCCCTTTGCCCCGTCAAGAACCTTCATTGAGTTTTTGACGGTTTCGTCATCGCCGAAAACGCTTACATACACCTTGCAATATTTAAGGTCGGTGGTTGTGTCAACCTTTAAAACACTGACAAGAGAGCCTAAGCGAGGGTCTTTTATTTCGGAGCGTATAATTTCCGAAAGCTCCTTTTTTATTTCATCATTTATGCGAATTATACGGCTGTTTGTTTTCATAACCTACCCCACCTTTGTTTATCTTTTTATTTCTTCCATTGTAAAGGCTTCTATAATATCGCCTATTTTTACGTCGTTGAATTTATTTAAGAGAATGCCGCATTCGAAATTGGTGGCAACCTCTTTTACGTCGTCCTTATAGCGGCGAAGGTTTGAAACCTCTCCCTCATAAACAATAACATTGTCTCTCAAAAGACGAATCTTTGAATTTCTGGTAATCTTTCCGTCCTTGACATAGCTGCCTGCGATAGTGCCTACGCCCGAAGCGTTGAATGTCTGGCGAACCTCTGCGTGGCCCAAGATTTTCTCGACATATTCGGGATCCAGCATACCCTTTATAGCGGCTGTTATATCATCGATAGCGTTGTAGATTACTCTGTAAAGACGAATATCTACCTTCTGGTCTTCTGCTACGCTTTTAGCTGAAGACTCGGGGCGAACGTTAAAGCCTATTATAATGGCGTTTGAAGCCGAAGCCAGCATAACGTCAGACTCTGTTATGGCGCCTACGCCGCCGTGGATTGTTTTTATTCTTACCTCATCGTTTGAAAGCTTTTCGAGAGAAGCTCTTACGGCCTCAACAGAGCCCTGAACGTCGGCCTTAATTACGATATTAAGCTCCTTCATATTGCCCGACTGAATCTGGCTGAAAAGGTCTTCAAGAGAAACCTTTTGAGTCCCCTTAAGCATGTCAACTCTTGCCTTAGCAATAACCGATTCGGCAACCTGTCTTGCCTGCTTGTCGTTTTTGGCAACGTAGAACATATCACCGGCGTGAGGAACATCATTTAAGCCCAAAATTTCAACGGGAACGGAAGGACCGGCTTTTTTGATCTGCTTGCCCTTGTCGTTTACCATTGCTCTTACCTTGCCGTAGGTTCCGCCGACAACAACGGGGTCGCCGACTTTTAATGTTCCTGCTTTAACCAAAGCCGTGGCAACGGGGCCTCTGCCCTTGTCAAGTCTTGCTTCAATAATATTTCCGCTGGCTCTCTTGTTGGGGTTGGCCTTAAGCTCCTTCATTTCGGCAACAAGTATAATCATCTCCAATAGCTGGTCGATACCCTCTTTTGTAACCGCCGAAACGGGAACGGCTATTGTGTCTCCACCCCAGTCTTCAACTATAAGGCCGTATTCAACAAGTTCCTGTTTAACTCTTTCGGGATTTGCGGAAGGCTTATCAACCTTGTTTATGGCAACTATTATGTCAACTCCTGCTGCCTTGGCATGGTTTATAGCCTCTACAGTCTGGGGCATAACGCCGTCATCTGCGGCTACAACCAAAACAGCTATATCGGTAACGAGAGCCCCTCTCATACGCATGGCGGTGAAGGCTTCGTGACCGGGGGTATCAAGGAAGGTTATGGGCTTTCCGTTTATTGATACTGTGTAGGCGCCGATGTGCTGAGTGATTCCGCCGGCTTCTCCTGCCGTTACCTTTGTTTTTCTGATTGCGTCAAGAAGAGATGTTTTGCCATGGTCAACGTGTCCCATAACAACTACAACGGGAGGACGCTCAACAAGATCGGCTTCGTCGTCCTCTTCGGAAGCAAAGATTTCCTCTGCTATATCCTTTTCAACCTCTTCTTCAACAATAACGCCGTAGTCTTCACAGATTTTTTCTGCAAGGTCACGCTCTATCTCCTGATTTATGCTTGCCATAATTCCCTTGGCCATAAGCTTCATAATTATTTCGCTGCTTTTTTTGCCCAGCTTTTCCGCCAGATCGCCTACGGTAACGGTTGCACCCAGCTCAATAACGGAGATATCGTCCTCTTCTTCGATAGGCTCCGGTTCGGGAACGGGAGCCGGAGCAGGCTTCTTTTTCTTTTTATTCTTTTTATGATTTCCGAAATCGGCCCCTGTTTTGGGTGTTTCTGCCGTATGCTTGGGCGGTTCGGGCTTTTCGGCTCTTACGCTGCCATTTGAAGAGCCGGGTTTGTTTTTATTGTTTTTATTATTTCCGGCATTTCCGCCGTTTGAGTTTGAATTGTTGTTAGAGTTGTTGTTTGAACTGTTGTTTGAATTGCCGCCGGGTCTGCCGTTTCCGGCGCCGCCTTTATTGTTTCTGTTTTGTCTGCCCTGGCCTCTGTTCGGCCTGTCATTTCTGTCATTTCTTTCGTTTCTGCCTGTTTTATCGCTGTCTCCGGCCGGCTTTTTTTCCTCCGGCTTCTGCACAGGTGCTTCTTTTGCCTTTGCAGCCTCTTTTTCTTCAGCTATGAGTTCCCTGAGCATCTCTTCCTCTTCGGCGGTTATGCCGCTTGAGGCCACCTTGCCGGTTATGCCCAGTTCTTTAAGCTTCTTTATGATTTCATTATTTGAAAGTCCCAATTCCTTGGATAATTCTCTTATTCGCATAAAGCCTTTCACCTCCATAGTTTTCTGCCGTCAGGAGAAGTCTTTATAAATTCTGTCCGCAAGTCCCTTGTCGGTTAGGGCAAAGACGGTTCTGTTAAACTTTCCCACTGCGTGGGAAAGCTCGTCTCTTTTGCCGAATATAAGGACAGGAATATTATAATATTTCCCCTTATTGATAAATTTATTTTTAGTGTTTTCCGAAGCGTCCGCCGGCACGATTATAAGAAAGACACTGCCCTTTTTCACCGCAATTTCAACCGACTGCTCTCCCGTAATAAGCTTTCCCGCCTTCATTGAAAGAGAAAGCATAAACAAATTTTTACTGCTGTTTTCCATAATTTTCAAGCTCTCTCCTAAGCTGTTCATATACCTCGGAGGGGACGGGAGCCTTAAAGGAACGTTCTAAGCCCTTAGACTTTTCGGCCTTTTTAAGACATTCCTCATTTGGGCAGATATAAGCTCCTCTTCCGGGGGCTTTGCCCTTAGGGTCAAGAGAAAATTCGCCGGAGTCGTTTCTTACGATTCTTATAAGCTCCTTTTTGTTTTTCATCTCCTGGCAGCCCGTACATTTACGCAATGGAATTTTACGCTTTTTTAACATAAAACCACTCCCCCTCTTTACTCCTCCTCGAAAGACTCGCCGTCTTCAATATCATCTTCATAATCCTCAAATTCTTCGTCATAGTCTTCCACGTCAGGTTCGTCTGCCTCATAAGCCTCGGCCTCTGCCTTGGCTCTGCTTGCTCTGTCTTCGCTTATTATGCTGTCTATAAGCTCGTTAAGCTCCTCTTTGTCAAGCTTTGAAGTCCTCGTTTCCTTCTTGCTTCCGTCTGTGTCGGAGAAATCTATAAACCTGGTGGCTCTGGCCTGAGTTTCGCTCTTTATGTCTATTTTTCTGCCTGTCAGCTTCGCCGCAAGACGAACATTCTGGCCTTCCTTACCTATTGCAAGGCTTAACTGATTGTCTGCAACAACAACCTTGGCAAGCTTTTCCGTTTCGGAATCTTCAACCGAAACGGCAATAACCTTTGCCGGGTTAAGGGCAGACTTTATAAACTCCTCGGGGTCTTCGCTCCAGTTTATAATATCTATTTTTTCGCCCTTAAGCTCGTCTACGATAACATTTACTCTTGAGCCGTTGTGGCCTACACATGCACCAACCGGGTCAACCTCCGGGTTTTTGGAGTAAACCGCCATTTTCGTTCGTGAGCCGGCTTCTCTGGCGATACTCTTTATCTCAACCGTACCGTCATAAATTTCGGGAACCTCCAGCTCGAAAAGCCTTTTCACAAGCTCATAGTGTGTTCTGGAAACATTTATCTGGGGGCCCTTTGAGGTTTGGCGAACCTCTAAAATATAAACCTTTATTCTGTCATTAAATTTATATTCTTCACCGGGCATCTGTTCCTTATAGGGAAGAACGGCTTCCATCTTGCCCAAAGAAACAATAACATTTCTTCTTTCCGCCCTCTGAACGATAGCCGTGTCTATGTCTTTTTCTTTTACTATATATTCGTTGTAAAGCTTTTCTCTTTCTGCCTCTCTGAATTTCTGAACGAAAACCTGCTTGGCGGTTTGGGCTGAAATTCTGTCAAAATTTTTGGGGGTAACCTCGAATTCAATAAAGTCGCCCAGTTCATAGGTGTGGCTTATTTCTCTTGCTTCTTCTAAGGAAACCTCCAAAGCGCTGTCATAAACCTCTTCAACAACCTCTTTAGAGGCAAAAACCTTTATGTCTCCCGTTTGTCTGTTTATTTCAACCCTTGCGTTCTGCGAGGGCCCGTAGTTTTTCTTGCAGGCTGTTAAAAGCGAGGCTTCAATGGCTTCGTAAATTGTTTCTTTATCTATACCTTTTTCCTTTTCAACTAAGTTTAAAGCCGCAACCAGCTCTTTCTTATCCATTTTTTTAATTTCCTCCCGTTTGGATATAACAGTTTTACAGTATTACCGCAAGGCGGCAGACAGCTATATCTTCCTTATTAAAAGATATTTCCCTTCCGTCTGTTATAATCGTGACGGCTCCGTCTTTAAGGCCCACAAGCTCACCCTGAAACTCCTTTGTTTTTTCAACCGGCTTATAAAGCTTTATTATAACCTGTCTGCCTTTATATTTTACATATTCGAAATCTTTTTTGAGAATTCTGTCAAGACCCGGAGAACTGACCTCAAGGGTATAGGCTTCGTCTATAAAGTCATCTCTGTCAAGAAGCGCTTCAAGCTCCCGGCTGACCTTTTCGCAGTCGTTTATGCCTACGCCGCCCTCTTTGTCAATATATACTCTCAAAAACCTGTCTGCGCCTTCTTTAACATATTCGGCCTCTACAAGTTCAAGAGAAAGTCTTGATGTAATTTCAGCCGCATAGCTTTCGGTTTTTTCGACAATGTCTTTTACTTTCACCCGATCACCCTTTCATATGGGGGAAGCTCCCCGTAAATAAACAAAAAACAAGAGTGGGCGTAACCCACTCTCAAACTAAACCTCTATTTCCAAACCCTATTATAACACACCTGATAAACAAAAGCAAGCATTTTTTAAATATTTTTCGGATTTTTCGAACGCTTTTTTCGAATATTTTTTCGTTTTCCTGAAGATGATTAAACTTTCACTTCATATCGTCCGCTATCAGAGTATAGCCCGGCAGACAGCCGTAAACCGCAAAGAAAATATGAAAAAGAGACTGTTCAATTAAGGCAGCCTCTTATTTTTTGTCTGCTCTATAAACAACTAGATAGTGTCTACATAAGATTGACAAGTGCAAAAAAATGTGATAAAATAAT
>JAJQCI010000181.1:0-2626 GCA_021202835.1 Clostridiales bacterium
TTCACACAAATTTTTCAGGTGAAGTCACTCTTTCGGATATAGCCGCAGTCTCCGGCATCAGCGAACGTGAAGCTCTGCGCTGCTTTAAGCGGACAATATAATATTTCAGCCTTTTCAACAGTTTTTATGTGTGGGAAGGTTGAGTTATACAATATTTAATGGTTTATCAGAAATCAGTCCTTTGACATACAAATTGTGCCGGTTCTCTGAATTTCCAAAATGCCGTAGCTTCTGACAAGCTCGATAAAGTTTGAAATAACATCGGGAGAATCGTGAATTTCAATAACGAAGTTTTTGGCGGAAACATGTTTGATTTTGGCATTCATAACGCTGCACAGTTCTATAAGAGAGGATCTGTTCGACGCATTATATGCCACTTTTATAAGCATCATCTCCATAAGCACGCATTTGTTTTCTTCAAAACGGCGAACCTTTATTACATCGGGCTTTTTATTAAGCTGTTTTTCAATCTGCTCTACTATTCGCTGGCTTCCCGTTGATACAATCGTCATACTTGAAATATCGTGACGTTCGGTTTCTCCTACCGCCAAGCTGTCAATATTAAAACCCCTTCTTGCAAAAAGACCGGATATTTGAGAAAGAACACCGTCTTGATTCTCCACAAGTACAGAAAAAATACCTTTCATTTCACGCCCTCCTTACTTTGTATTGTTGCTGCTGTCAACCTCACAGACCATAAGGCAGCCTGTGGGACAGGACAGAAAATCATCAAGCACCGAATCAAGAGTATCATTGCTGTCGCAGCCGAAAAATTTCATATCATATGCCTCGGCAATTTTTTCATAATCGGGATAATCTGAAAGCTGGACGGAGCAGTAGCGGCTGTCATAAACCTTTTGCTGATGCTCCCGAACCAAGCCCAGATAATGATTCCTGATTACGAGAATTTTTAAGGGAATTTTGTTTGCCGCAATAGTTCCCAGCTCATACATAGACATTTGAAAAGAACCGTCTCCGCAGACAGCCACAACCTGAGTATCGGGACAGCAAAGCTTTGCGCCTATAGCGGCAGGAATGGAATATCCCATTGTTCCCATACCTCCTGTAGTCAAAAAGCGGCCGTGCTTCATTACATAATTATCCGCAGACCAAAGCTGATTTTGCCCTACATCCGCAACATATACCGCATCATCATCCATCTTTTCCGACAGCCGTTTAACAAGCAGATTGGGGTTTACAATCCTGTCGCTGAATTTTCTTCTGTCAACGGTATTTCGCTTTATTTCTTTTAATGTACAAATCCACTCTGTTGTGTCAATTTGAAAATCCTCTTTTAAAAGCCACTCAAAAATTTTTTTTGCGTCTCCTACAATGGGAATCGTAGGTCCTAAGTTTTTGCCGATTTCGGCTGAATCTATGTCAATGTGGATTATGCTTACCTGAGATTCCAAATTTTCGGGCTTGGGAACTGCTCTGTCGGCAATTCTTGCTCCCACAATAATAAGAAGATCAGCGGCGGAAACCGCTCTGTTTGCATACGGCTTGCCGTTGTTTCCCAGCATACCGAAATAAAGAGGATGATTTTTAGGCATAACCCCTATGCCCATCATTGTACTTACAAGAGGAATCCCGTTCTTCTCGCAAAACTCCCGAATACACTTCTGCGCTTCTCCGAGAATCACACCGCCGCCGGCACAAATCAGCGGCTTTTTTGAACTGCGAACAGCATTTATGATTTTGTTTATCTGAAGATTATTTCCCTTTGTGTTCGGCTTATATCCCCGAATACTTACCTCATCGGGATAAACGAAGGGCTTTTTTAGCTCTGTCATTTGAACGTCACAGGGAATATCTATAAGAACGGGCCCTTTTCTTCCTGTGGAAGCTATGTAAAAGGCTGATTTTATAATTCTGGGAATATCCTCCGCATTCTTTACAAGATAGCTGTATTTAACAAATGAATCTGTTGCCCCTCTCATATCGGCCTCCTGAAAAACGTCTCTCCCCAAAAGGCTGCTGTCAACCTGACCGCAAATTGCAATAACGGGTATACTGTCGGCATACGCCGTTGCAAGTGCCGTGATAAGATTTGTTGCTCCGGGGCCGGATGATGTAACGCAGACAGCCGGTTTTCTCGAAATTCGTGAATAACCGCTGGCGGCATGTCCTGCAGCCTGCTCCTGACGCACCAGTATATGTGAAACAGAACCGGAGTGGTAAAGCGCATCATAAAAGGGCGCAATCGCCACACCGGGATAGCCGAATATTTTTGTTATTCCCTCTGCTTCCAAACATTTAATTATTGCTTCTGCACCGTTCATATTTAATCCCTTCTCGTCAAAATTTTTGTTGTCAAAAAGCCTAATCAATTGTAAAAACATTGACACTTGTATGTTTTGTAATAATATTATATACAAGTAAATTGCAAAAGTCAATATATCAAGCTTAAGATATACACCAAACCGAAAGTGTCACATTTTACTGTAATACTATTTGATTTCCGTTATTATGCTCAACAAACCGTCCGCCCCTTCCCTTGCCGGGTATAGGGCAGGCAGCGCCTTTATTTATTGCGGCAGTGCGAAGCTCGGGCGTGCAAGCCTGAAGCACCTCTCCGTCAGCGCTGCTTTGGTAAGATTTGTTTATTGCCGCAAATATAGTTTTT
>JAJQCI010000181.1:2636-7962 GCA_021202835.1 Clostridiales bacterium
CTCTCCGTCAGCGCTGCTTTGGTAAGATTTGTTTATTGCCGCAAATATAGTTTTTTAACTCCGCTGTTTTTTCACGCCCGTCGCTGCCGCCTCTCCTTTTAAAATTAAATTTTTAATTCGGCTTACTTGACAGATGGTTTTGGGGTATGGTATAATAATATTGACTTAAGGTCAAATATTCCATGCTTAACAAACTATCCACAGCGAAAAGCCCGAAGACGGCTACTCTTCGGGCTTTTCTAATCCGCTTTTTACGATGGACTTATGTCGTAGGCTTGCTGCCTTTTTTTATTCTGTCAAGCCATTTGCATATGTAATACGATACTACATTCGCCATGACAGAAACCGTAAAGGATATAAGCATTTCCATTATTATGCTCAACAAACCGTCCACCCCCTTCCCTTGCCGGGTATAGGACAGGCAACATCTGTATTATATCAAAAAATGTAAGCTGATGCAATATTATAAAAAAGAAAAAATGAAGGACGAAGGGCATAAACCGAATGTTTTGTTTCCAATCGTTTCACGGTGTTTTGGGAACCGGCAGGCCCGTCGGCGGTCTGCGTACATTAAAAATCAATATAAATCTGTGTTTTCAGCCTAAACTGAATTAAAAAATTATCACAAAATTTAGAAAAATATTTAATTTGCTATTGATTATTTTATTTGTTTTGTGTATAATTAACATATATAGATTGCGGTAAAACCGCTGTTTGTATTTCGGGAAATTTAAGCCTTAAAGACCTTTTCCTCGCTGGTTATTCCTCTTATTGAGGGGCGGTAAATACTTTCAGCCGTTTTCTCATCCGCATTCATATTGTGGGCTTAACGGCCTGCGGCTTGGGCGCCTGAGGGCCCGAGGGCACCGCCGTATGGTAATTTCGGGCAAAAATTTATCGCCTATCCCAGGCAAATCAAAAGGAGGAAAAAACAAAATGAAAAAATCCGCAAAAAGATTTTTAAGCACGATCTTAGCTCTGACGATGCTTTGCTCGTGCATGGTAATTGCCAACGTCAGTACTGTTATGGCTGCAATAAGCGGCGGAGTAGACGCTACCGTTTCGGCTAATATCACTTCGGAAAATATTACCGCATATTCAAAAAACGGAACAACCATCACATCAACTGACACCTATGTTAAGTATGAATATGATTTAATCGGGTATAATTCTTATGAAAGCCATAACTATTATGGTTTAACACTGGAAAGTATATCCAACACAGCAACCCAAATCGGTAAATTCACCGGCAGCAGCTCTTATATCAGTTTTACAACTGATGACAAATTTGATATTTCAATATCAAACAGCTCAAGTTATACTGATGCAAATGGCGATACACAAAGCACTTCCTACAGAATGGACCAGTTAAAACTTGTCGATGACAGTGATGAAGACGGCACCAATTTAATATCCGGTTTGTCTTCTTCAAGTACAAGCTGGTCTGCAACAGGCTTGACTAAGGGTTCTTATACTTTCACAAGAACAGACAGCAATGCGCATATCCATACATTAACCATAACTGTTTACAAGACTCTCAGCAGCAATGAAATTACAATCAGCGGCGCTCCCGACGGATACGTTGTAGCAAGCGGAACATCAGTTATCAGCCCAACAGAAGAAGGCGGAAACACATATCTTCTTACAGAAGCTACTGAATACACAGTATGGGCTGAATATTATGAACCCTATACCTTTACGGCTCCTTCCACAGCGTCAACGGTTACAGTATCGATGACAGCTTCCTACGTAGGCGGAGCAACCTGCGAAATTTCCGATGAAGCTGCTGCAGACGGCGTAAGTTATTCCTATAATTATTCAGAAGATACCCACACTCTTACCGACACAAGTACCAGTTATACAAATGAACTTGATTTTGACGTTGTCAATGTTGCAAACACTGATATTGTAACTATAAGCGGTACAGTTGAACCCAGCGTAGCAGGCTCCAGCTGGGCTGTAATAACAGCCAAACTCAGTGACGGTTCAAGTGTTGCTATAAGATCCGACAGCAGTAAGATTTATAATCTTTATACAGATATTGTTGAGAAAACTGCCGTATCTGTAACAACAGGCGTGACTATGACTGCATCGGAAATAAGCTATGAGCTTGTTTTAGACTTTACAGCAGGTATTGCAAAGCTTTCAATAGACGGCGGCACAGCTGTAGAGGCAGCTATACCTACCGGTGTTTATTTAACCGGAATTCAAACCGTAACATCAAAGACCGGTTCAAGAAATATTACAATTTCAACACCTGCTGTTTCCTACGGCGCATACGTTGTATTTGAAGTAAGCGAAGACGAAGCTAATTCATATGATGAATATTATATCGTTAAGGGCGACACAGTAGTTGATACCAATAATACTGTTTATACGGCTATTGACTATGACGGAGATGAAAAAGCAGATTATACTCCCGAGTCAGGTTATGTAGTTGCTTATGTAATCGATAAGGTAACAGGTACAGACACAGCTTCAAGATTTGAGCTTACTTTTGAGTAATTATTAAGGAGGGAATTATACAATGAAAAAAGAATACGTAAAACCCGTAATGGATATTGTCTCCTTTACAACTGAAAATATAATAACCGCAAGCGGTGTTTTGAATGTCGGCGAAACCGGTGCTGCAAATACGCTTCAGGCTTCTTTCAGAGTAATTAATTATTAATATAAAATAAACCGCACCCCGGGGGCTTTTAAAACGGCTCCCGGGGTGTTTTAATAAGGAGGGAAAAATAAATGAAAAAAGCCTCAAAAAGATTTTTAGGTACGCTCTTGGCTTCGGCGCTGCTTTGCTCCTGCATAACGGTAATGAACATCAGTACAGTTTTTGCCGATTACAGCAATACCAAAGGCCTTATAACATGGGACTTTGCCGAATATGGCGACGAGGATGACGAGGGCTCAACAGATGACGGCGAATATAAGGGTTTAACCTATGTTTTAAACGACAACAATTCAAGTGATTACATCTACAGCGGCGGTATCCACACAAACGGTTCAAGCAATCCAAAAAGACGTTACATTGCTTACACACCTGCATCTGACGGAACATTAACGGTTTATTTCAAATCAAATAACTATTCAAGCGCAAGAACCTGCTATATAGGTACTGCAGTAGATACCGTCTCTTATTTAGCAGCAGAAACCACAGATACATACAACAGCGCAGAAGATGTTGAAACTGCATCCGTTTCGGCAAATTTGGATGACGGAACAACATATTACATATACTTCGACAACGGCTGCACTGCTTCATTAATCACCTACTATTACGGCGAAGTAAGCGCAACGGGCATCTCTGTATCTCCCAATTCAGCCAAAATTGCCGTAAGCGGCTCAACAACACTTACAGCCACAGTAACACCAAGCAATTCAACCGACAGCGTAACCTGGAAATCTTCAGATGAAAGCGTTGCCGCAGTTTCAGGCGGTGTAGTAACAGGCATAAGCGAAGGAGTGGCAACAATAACAGCCACAGCCGGCAGCTTTTCCGCTTCGGCCGAAATTACGGTTGTCACAGGAACCATCAACACAATTATCTGGGATTTCTCAGATTATAATGAACAAATACTTCTTCAGGGAGAAAACTACGTTACTGTATATGACGGTTTAACATTAGTAGGCTACAGCACGGGCACAGGCGGCGATTATGTAAGCTCAGCCGGATTTCACACAAACGGCGGAAGCAATACTACAAGACGCTATATTCTCTATACTCCCGAATATAACGGAACATTAACTGTTTATTTCAAATCAAACAACTATTCAAGCGCCAGAACAGCCTACATAGGCAAATCAGTAAATACATCATCCGGCTATTTGGCTTCAACAACCACAAAGGTTTATGAAAGCGCCGCTGATTCAGAGACGGTCACAGTTTCAGCAGCTTTGGAAGCAGGAACAGCATATTTTATATATTTCGACAGCGGCTGCAACACCTCTCTTATTACATATTCATACGCAACAATCAATGACGACGATGGCGAAGACGATGACGAATATGTTTATTTCGGCATTTCACAGGCCGATGTAGATAATGAAGAAATTTCAGAATATTACATCACAGACGCAGCCGGAAATCCTGTTGTTGATACAAAAGGAAACGAGGTCTGCGGCGACACGGTTTACTACGGCGTCGACTATGAAGACGGTACTACAGCCGAGGCATCAACTCTTGTCGGCACTGACTACGTAGTGGCCTTCAAGGTAACAGGCGAAACCGGCGATGCAAGCGATCTTCAAATCGCCTTTAGATAATTTAAGGAGGGAATTATACAATGAAAAAAGAATATACAAAACCCGTAATGGAAATTGTCTCCTTTACATCTGAAAACGCAATAACCTTAAGCGCAGCTTCAACCTCCGTAGATTATGGTTATCAAAAATCATCAAAAATAACAACAATTGCATACTAATCTTTTAAAAATCGCCCCGAGGCTCTTTTCAAAGACCTTTGGGGTTTTATTTTGCAAAGGTTTCGCCAAACACCAACAAGGGCAGTTTGTGAGTTTATTCCTTCAACAGACACAAAATTTTCTTGTATCGGCCATAAAAATATGATATACTGAATTAAAGGGAGGCGGTGTAATGAACGATAAAGTAAAATATTGGCTTGAGATAGCCGAATACGATTTAGACACAGCAAAAGCAATGTTATCTACAGAACGTTATTTATATGTAGGCTTCATGTGTCATCAAGTGGTCGAAAAATCCATAAAAGCAGTAATAGCTTCACTGGGAGAATTTCCGCCTAAAATACACGAATTATCAATATTAGCGGATAAAGCAGGTATAGCAGATAAAATTTCACAGCAGCAGACAATATTTATTGCAAAGTTGACACCTCTGAATATAGAAGCAAGATACCCACGTTATAAGCAGCAAATCAGTGCTACCCTTACAGAAACAAGCTGTAAGTTATTAATAAATGAAACGGAGGGATTTTACAAATGGATAAAAACGTACTTAAATCAGGGAGAAAATTTGCATCCAAAGTCAGAGAAGAATTAAAACCTTATAAAATTTTAATGTATGGTTCACAGGTATATGGAAATCCCACAGAATACAGCGATATCGACATCGCCGTAATTTTTGACGGCTATGACGGTGACGAATGGAAAACTTCAAGCAGGCTGTGTTTATTTGCATGGAATATCGATAAAAGTATAGAGCCAATTCTGTTGGATTTAAAATATGACAGAAGCGGTTTTGCCGAGGAAATAATGAAAGTCGGAATAGAATTATAAAGCATATTTTGCATTAATTAAATATAACCTCTGAGAGTTTCACAAGAAGTCCTCAGAGGTTATTATTATAAAGC
>JAJQCI010000140.1 GCA_021202835.1 Clostridiales bacterium
GTCTACGCTTGTTTATGTAGGCGCAGCAGACGGTGAAGAAGCCGGAGACGAGACCTATGCATCAGAGGAGGCTGTTTCCGGCAGCGCAGTTGAAGCAGCTGTAAGCTCTTCAAGCTCCTCAAGCTCTTCAAGTGAAGAAATTGAAGAACCCGTTGAAATAACAGAAGCCGACGAAGTTGAAATCGTAGGCGCAACATATGATTCTTCATATGCTCAGGGCGACACCGTTGATTTAGGTATATCCACACTTACGGTTACCGCTGCTCAGCCTCTTACAGGCGGAAGCACTCTTACAACCAACAACATAAACACGCCTTTTAAGGACGATGCAGGAACAGCCTACAGCGGTTTTCGTCTTGCTTTAAAGGTTATCCCCAGTGTTAACGGAAATATTACAGTAAACTTAAGCTCTGCCCTCGGAACCGATAAAACGATGTATATAATTAAATACCTCTCCGGCGACGAAGCAGTAACAACAAACGTAGGCTCTATGGTAGGAAGCATAGTATCTTCTGCCCAGGCAGGCGATACAAGCATTATGGGCTTCTTGTCGGCAAACACCACATATTACATTGCTTTCGGCGGAACAAAAGCAAAGATTTCCACAGTTTCCTTCGCTGAAGGCGACACAGCCGTTACAACAACAACAGAAGCTACAACAGAAGCTACAACAGAGATCGTTGAGCTTGTTGACATCAGAACCTTAAATAAACCGACCCCCGGTACTGCTTCAGACGGCAGCAAGCACACATTATGGCTTGTAGGCGACTCAACAGGCTGCTACTATAATGAAACTGACCGTATGATAAACAGAAACGGCTTCGGCATGGCTTTAGGTGATGATGCATCACACAGCTATACTGCCGAATATAAGATTTTCGACAATGAAAACTTTGAAGTCAGAAACCTTGCCGTTTCCGGCAGAAGCTCTCTGGACTATTTAACAGACGCTTATTATACAACCCTTACATCAAACTGGAAGGAAGGCGACTATTTAATTATTGCCTTCGGCCACAATGACCAGAAAACAGAAGCATCAAGATTTACAAACGCTTCTTTGGGCGCTGATGGCTGGAATGTAACAGGCCAGTTTGCTTATTCACTTTATTCAAGCTACATTCTTCCCGCTGTTCAGGCAGGAGTAACACCCATTTTGGCAACTCCCATCGTAAGAAGATCAACATCTTCAAGCGGACCTTCCGGAAGCAATGTTCATGATCTTACAAGCAGCAATGAAAGTACAAACTACGGCAACTACAGACAGACAATTATCGACCTGGGCTCTGAGTTCGGTTTATCCGTAATTGACAACACATACAATACATATATGGAATGTATTACTTTAGGCGCAGGTGACATTACACTTAACGAAGCAGGCACAGCCGTAGAATCTGCAACAGGATATGCAGCATATCACTCAGTTCAGGCAAGCGGCTCAATCGACAACACTCACGTTGGCCCTGCAGGCGCAAGAATGATCGCTTACTTTATGGGCCAGACTATAAAGGGCAATGAGCTTCAGTTCGGCGTAACAGGCGACGGCACAAGCACAGGTATAACATCTATTCTTACAGACGGCTCCGCCGACAACGGCGAAGTATTCGACAGCCTTGCTACATTCTTCGGTGAAGACGCAAGCATTGACCCCAGAACGGGCGAATATTCAGACGGAAGCTCAGAAGATTCAGACGCTTTCCAGATTAAATTAACCTATGACGGAACAGCCTCCTCACTTCAGGCAGGAGATGAATTTACCGTTAACGTAGCAGCAGCAAATGTTGAAGAAGCAGGAATCGGCTCTGTAACCGTTTCTCTTACATATGATACACAGGAAGTATCTCTTGTAACAGGCAGTGACATTACAGACGCAGCAGGAAATGTTATTATTTCAGCTTCCGATTACGCTTCAGCTGTTGCAGCCCAGACAAGCGACGGAACGAAGAACACAATCACTCTTACAGTATCTTATGACACTGCAGTAACAGCAGACGGTACTCTCTTCAGCATTCCCATGGTTCTTAACAAGAGAGGCGAAATTACTATTTCAATTACCTCCGTAGCAGTAACAGACTCAACCGGAACAGCTTATGAAGATGTAGAAACTCCCAGCTTTGTTATAAATGCAGACTCCGACATAAACGAGTCAGACGGTCTTGTTATTACGCCTACTGTTTCGGCAAATGAAGACGGAAGCTATACAGTTGACTATGTTTTAGACGGAAATACAACAGAGCTCGGCTTAAGTGCAATGACACTTTATGTATGCTATGACCCGGCAGTAATCTCCGTAACGGGAGCAAACGACACAGCTGAGGTCGGAAGTGTTGACGCAGCCGGCGCACTCCTTCTTGAATTAATGCCTTATGAAACAGTAGCAGGCCAGATTGCTTTAGTTCCCACGGCAGGCGACACAGACTATGACAACGCAGCTGCAGGCCCTGCAGACGGAACAAAGACAGCGGCAGAGTTAGGTAAGATAAGACTTGCCAACTATCTTGCCGACGGCGACGAAGACGGAACAAACGACACAGCTTATAACAACGGCATCATCTTCTCGCTTAAGGTAAGCGCTCTTACAGCCGCTTCAGCTGACGAGGTTCTTGCCGCAATAACAACAGCAACACCTGCAGCAGGTGCGTTCGGCGCAGCAGACGGCAGCGAGGTTGAGGTTACAATTGAAGGCAACACAGCCACAGAGTCAAAGGGCATCAGAGGCGACGTTGACAACAACGGCATATTGACAGCAAACGATGCAGCTTGTCTCCTTGCTTATGCTATCAACAACGAAGCTAAGGCTGACAGCTGGGTAGTAACAGACTATGTTGCAAACGTAAACGGCGATGAAGAAATCAACGCAGCAGACGCAGCTGAGGTTTTAGCTAAGGTTCTCAATGCAGCTTATGTATTCACAGCAGACCTTGCAGCTTAAAAATTTCTTTAAAATATAATTTAAATCCATCGGGAATCAGGCTCTTCGGCCTGTCAGCAGTTTTTGAAAAACAGCCCAATACCTTTTGTTAAAGGTTGATTCCCCTGTTTTACGCATTTTAAAATAACAGTCAGCCGCTGAGATATACTCAGGGCCGGCTGTTATTTTTTTCAAACACACTTTTCACCGTTAATATTATAATGATTAAGCTTTGCTTAAATTAACAGCGCCCCTTACCCGGCTTTTTCAGCCTGCAGGGGCGCTGTCTTAAAATACTTTATTGATTTTGACGATTTTGACCGGGCATTTCGGGAGCTTCTCCGCCTTGGCCGCCGGGTCCGCCGCCCATTCCGCCGTCAGGCTGAGCGCCGTCACCGCCGGGGGCTTCGCCCATGTCGGGGGCAGAACCCATGCCGCCCCGGCCGCCGCCTGGGGCTTCGCTCATGTCGGGAGCGCCGCCCTCACCGTCTGAAGGAGTAAAGCCGGAATTTTCTCCGTCCTCCGGGCTATCACCGGAGGCTCTGTCCATACCGCCGTGACCTCCCATTCCTCCTCGGCCGCCGCCTCCGCCGCCCATTCCGAAGGAGGATGAGCCGGCGCTTGTTGTCTTGCCGGAGAGAGTTATTGTTTCGACTATAGTTCCGCCTGTGAGGGTTCCTCCTGTTGAGTAAACGCCGTTTTCCGTTTCACCGGAAAGGGTTCCCCCTGTGTAAATTTCTATTGTCATTCCGTCGGAAAGCTCTTCGCCGCCGTATACTATCGAAGAAATATTCTTGGGGGTGGCCGTGCTGAAGAGAACCTCTCCGCTTTCGCTGTTTACTATGGATATAAGTGTGCCGGCCGAAACGGAGTCTCCGTTATATATGAATGAATAGCCCTCTGAGCCTTCGCTGTCGGGAGATTCCGCCATACCGCTTGAACCTATGGCAAGGAGAGTTCCGCCGTTGTAATATACGCTTCCGCCGCTGTCAAGGGCGCCGTCGCCGCTGCTTTCGGGGCCGTAAACTATAACAGTTCCGCCGTTAAAATATACGTCTCCGTTTGAGTCTATGCCGTCGCCGTCTGCCCTTACAACGATATAACCGCCGTTTATAATGATAGAGCTGTTTTCGTCATAGTCCATCATTCCGCCGCCCATGCCGCCGCCGTGACCGCCTTGTCTTTGAGCGCCCGGTGTATTTTCTGAGCCTGTGCCGGCTGAGTCGGAACTGCCGTCCTCGGCTCTGTCAGTGGGGCCGCCGTTCTGAGACATATCAGGTAATGAATTTTCGCCTGTGTCCGATGTCAGGGTTATACTGCCCTGTGATTTTTCTCTGAAGCCTGTGGGAACAGCCGAGTTTTCAGTTTCTGAGCCGCTTGTGCTGCCTTCCGGCGCATTTCCGCTTCCCATACCGGGCATTCCGCCGCCCATATTCTTTCCGCCGTCGGAGCCTGTACTTGAGCCGTCACCTGCGGCGTTAAGGCCGTCGTCAGAAGCGTCAAGGTCAACATTTCCGCCGTTTACGGTAATTGTGGCTCCTTCAAGACCTTCATAACAGTTTTCTATAACCATGTCACAGTCGTTTACAACAAGGTCGGTTTCAGCGTGAACGCCGTCGTCCTCTGTGCTGATTGTGTATGTTCCGCCGTTTATTGTGACTGAGGCGTTGCTGTGAACTGCGTCGTCTGTTGAATTAATGTTATAGGTTCCGCCGTTTATTTCTATGTCGGTCTCGCCCTTTATTGCCTTTCCTTCCGAAACAATTGTAATATCGCCGTCGTTTATGACAACATTGCCCTTTGAGGAATAAAGGCCGTTGCCGACTGTTGTAAGATTAAAGGTTCCTCCTTCAACAGTTAAGCTGTCTTTGCCCTTTATTCCGCCGCCTGCGGCTGAACTTATGTTTATAATGCCGCTCTCTACCATAACGGTGTCCTTGCCTGTTACAGCTTCGGCATAGTTTGCGTTTATGTTAAGAGTGCCCGTGCCTGATATAACAAGGTCGTCCTTGCAGTATATGGCTGCGTCGGGCTCACCGTCGGCGTCAACCTCAGTATATGCGCCTTCGTCCGAAACTGTGTTTACCGTTCCTTCCTCAAGGGTAATTGTAAGATCTCCCTGAAGACTGTAAATCGCCGGTGAATCTGCGCTGTTTATGCTTGCTCCGGCAAGAACAAGCTCTACATCAGACTGGGAATTTACTACAATACAACCATCGGAAAGACTTCCCGTAACGGTGTAGGTTCCTCCCGAAGAAATCGTAACAACGTCTCCGCTGACGCTTACCCCCGAAGGGGCCGTAGTGGCGCCGTCGGCCAAAGCTATTTCCGCTCCGCCGGAGCTTCCCGAGCCGGAGCAGCCTGCCGAAAAAATTCCCAAAAGTGCCAAACAGGCAGATATGCCTGCCAAAGCAGCTGTTTTATTATTTATTTTCATTCGCTTTACCTCCTTATTTATATTCAATTTTATTATTTGTTATCGTGATATTCATTATATATTATCAGCTGTTCTAAATCATTAAAGAAAAACTAATTTTAGATTAGAAAATGCGACAGGCACCAATCGCAAAGAGAGGTTATATAATTAAAATAACAGCAGAAAACCCTTAGGGGTTTAAAAAATGATTTTCGGGAGGTGTTTTTTATGATTAAGAATTTGCCCCTTTCCTGTATCCCATGGGAGCAATGGGTGTTATATCGGCTGTTTCGGGAGACTTCAAAAACAGAGACAGACTTATGGAGCTGGGCTTCACAAAGGACGCCGAGGTTATGGCTCTTCACAAAAGCCCTGCAGGGGATCCCGTTGCTTATTTTATAAAAGGGTCTGTTATGGCGCTGAGGAAAGAGGACGCCGACAATATTTTCATAAAATTCAGGGAGGAATATTAAGGTGAACGGGAGGGTTATTGCCCTTTGCGGAAATCCCAACACAGGCAAAAGCACAATTTTCAACACCCTGACAGGGCTTAAGCAGCACACCGGAAACTGGAGCGGAAAAACCGTGGGGGCAGTCTGCGGAAGATTTGAAGCCTTTACAATTGCAGATCTGCCGGGTATGTATTCTTTAAATGCAAAATCTCCCGATGAAGAAAAGGCGGTTGAGTTTCTTAAAAACAATGAAGCCGAACTTACCGCCGTTATAATCGACGGAACCTGTATAGAAAGAAATTTGATTTTGGCTCTGCAGATTGCCGATATTACAAAAAGAGTTGTCATATGTATAAATATGATGGATGAAGCTGCAAATAAGGGCATAGAAATAGATATAAAAGGGCTTGAAGGAGAGCTCGGCTTAAAAATAATTTCTATGGCCGCAGGCAGGGGAAAAGGCTTGGAAGGCCTTAAACAGGTCTTTTATGACGGCGTTCCCGACAGAGATATAAAAGGCTTAAAAAATACGGAATATTATAACAAAAGGGCAAGAGAGCTTTATAAAAAATATATATCGGCAAAGAAGGAAGCAAGCGAATATTTCGACAGAAAAATAGACAGCCTTGTTTTAAGCGGCCGGTGGGGAATACCTTTAACAATGCTTGTTTTTATTTTTATGCTGTGGCTGACTGTTGCCGGGGCAAATTATCCCTCGGCACTGCTTGCCCGTTTCTTTGCCTTTTCTAAAGCCCTGCTTTATGACGCTCTCACGGCTTTTGGAGTAAACGAAGCCTTAAAGGATCTCTGTGTAAACGGAATTTTCGGAACCGTAGGGGAAATTGTCTCCGTTATGCTGCCGCCTATGGCTGTGTTTTTTCCTCTTTTTGCCTTTATGGAGGATTTGGGCTTTCTCCCCAGAATCGCCTTTAACCTTGACAGATTTTTCAAAGCTGCAGGCACAAACGGAAAACAGGCCCTTTGCATGTGTATGGGTATAGGCTGCAACGCCGCCGGAGTAATTTCCTCAAGAATTATAGAATCCCCCAAAGAAAGGCGTGCGGCTGTTTTGACAAATGCGTTTATGCCCTGCAACGGCCGTTTTCCCCTTATAATCACTCTTTCGGTTATGTTTTTTTCTGTGGGAGGGTTTACAAGCCTTGTTTCGGCCTTAAGCGTTTTCGGGGCTCTTGTTTTGGGAACGGTTATGACCCTTATCGTTACGAAAATTCTTATGAGGGGAGAAAAGTCTTCCTTCGTGCTGGAGCTTCCGCCCTACAGAAGGCCCCGAATTCGCCGAATAATAATAAACAGCATAAAGGACAGAATTCTTTTCGTTTTAAGCCGTGCTGTTATGGCGGCGGTTCCTGCCGGAATTGTAATTTGGCTTCTTAAAAATATATCCCTTTCGGGAATTTCTCTTATGAACTATGCCGCAGGCTTTTTTGACCCCTTGGGGCGGCTTATGGGCCTTGACGGCTGTATTTTAACAGGCTTTATTTTGGGAATTCCTGCAAACGAAATTGTTTTGCCCCTTATACTTATGATGTATTCAGGCAGCGGAAGCACGGCGGAAATTCTCATATCCAACGGCTGGACGGCCAAAACAGCCCTCTGTGCCGTTATATTCTGCCTTTTTCATTTTCCCTGCACAACCACCCTTCTGACAATAAAAAAGTAACAGGAAGCATAAAAGATACCCTTCTTGCCTTTTTAATACCCACTGCCTGCGGTATCGCAGCTTGTATTTTTATAAATCTCATACTTTAAAAATGCTTCATTAAAATTTGATTAAAATGTAAAATACCCGTTGACTTAGAGCTTACTTCAAGTGTTAAATTAAGATAAGAAATATTTTTAAAAAGGTGGTAATTTGCCGTGACTATAAAGGAAGTAAGCGAAAAATGCGGTATATCTGCTGATACGCTGAGATATTA
>JAJQCI010000268.1 GCA_021202835.1 Clostridiales bacterium
ACACTGTTTTTGATATAATGAAAGTACAAATATTACAGCAGCATATATAAAAACGGAGGGCATAATATGGAAAAAATAATACCTCTTGATGTTATTTTGAGAAGAGATGGGTTGTCTGTTCATAAACTTGAAAACCTATCTTACGAATCACAGTTAGGTATTAATTTAAAGAAGAATTTACATTATTTTAACAAAGAAAAGCTGTTTAATGAATTGGATAATATTTTCTCTTGGTATGATTCCAATAAATTATTAAGCAACATCGCCATTGACTATAGAATAAAAAGCAAGCAGTCGGCAGAATTAAAATATGAACGTTACTATCCTGATCACCAGTTTCGCAAGGTTTTTGATGATTTGCTTGGATTTCGTTCTTTATGTGATAATTATGATGATATTATAAAACTCTCAGGTCACAGTAATATACGTGTAGCGGATATGAGTAAAGGCAAAGCAAGGGATGATGGTTACAGAGGTGTCCATGTATACTACCAGAAAAGCAATAATCATTATCCTATAGAAATTCAGTATAATACTTATTATGATCGTCAATTAAATAACTGGCTGCATAAATATTTATATAAAAAAAGTTATCAAGATGTAATCGGCTGCATAATGCGTAAACAATATGAGTCAGGCAATGTATGCACAGAAAACAGTTTTAAGGAGGTGCTTTCATATGTGCTATCTGATAGCAAAAGACATTGATAAAATCGGATGTTATGCCATAGAAATGGAAATAGGTCAACATTTGGCTTCATTCAAACGCAAACTTTCTTCTGAAATTAATGTAAGAAAAATTCAGCTTGTAACAATCAGCCGCCCGTCTGCTTACGGCGAATATGAACCATATAATTTCGTGGATACGGAAAATGAGTTTGCGGAAAAAGTAAAGTCTCTGTCCGACAAATCATCAAATCTTTAAATGACAGCAGAAAACAGCGGTTTTCACGCCGCTGCTCCCACTGCTTTATTTCACAACCTACGTTGGATTTATTGCCCAAATCCCACTTATTTAAAACTACAGTTTAAATTTTTTCCACGGGAAAATAAATTTCTGTTTCCCATTCACTGACAGGAAGATTATCCACATGAGATTTTGTATAAATTTCATAGGGCGGAGCAATAATCCTATACCCGTTTGAATTTATCCACTTTACAACCGCCGCATAACCCTCTGTAAGGCTGCCGCCTATTACATTATTTGAATCCTCTTTGTTTTCAACAGCTATACCCACCTCAATATCGCTGTTATTTTCGTCAAATTCATCATCATAATATACGGCAATTACAGCCCCTGCAGTTTTAATTTCCTTTCTTGCAATTTTGGTAAAAATCTCGCCTTAATACCTGCCGAATTCGCTTACTGCCATTCTTTGCCTGCTGCTTAATATATACAACTGCCTGCTCATTTTTACATCAATACTGTAGTTATTTTCATAACTCATAATTTCACCGTTCCTTTCAAAATTTTCGAGAAATCCCTCTAACTCTGCCAAAAGCATTGTTTTATGGCCGATCTCGGTTTTAATTACTTTTGCCTGTTCCTTTAATTTTGAAAAGAGAGCTCCCTCATCGCCGGACGATAAAAACGCTTTTATTTCCATAAGTGAAAAACCATACCTTTTAAGGCGGTTTATAAGCAGCATATCATTTAACTGTTCCTCTTTATAATATCTGTACCCTGTCCGGTTGTCCACCTTTGCAGGCTTAAGCAAATCAACCTTGTCATAATGCCTCAGCGTTTTCGCACTTACAGAACATATTTTTGAAAATTCACCTATACTTATAAGCATTTCCATCACTCCTCAGAATTAATTCTGTATACAGTATAATCTATACCCTAAGGGCAAAGTCAACAGTTTTTTTGCGTTAAGCTAAATTCTTATATAAATCCATTGAATAAGGAGTAATTGTTATATTTGAAACAGCCCCGAAACATAAGGTTAGGAATACATATTGACCTTATCCTTATATGTTCGCCGGGGCTTCTGTAAATCGCTTTTCTTTCGGTTTGCGGCATTTTTTTGCTAAAAATTGATAAAATTTATAGTCTTTGTGCTGTATACTATGTTTGCAGTGTTAATGTTGTTTGAAGTGTCAAAAGCTGCTATATTTTCACTGTTATTAATATTTATAATCTCAAAATTCGGTTTTTCATATTTTCTCATTATTTATACCCCTATGATATAAGCTGTGATACAGAATAATAATCGGTTGTATCTTCATCATCTGCACTTGATTTAACAGCGATTTTTGCCCTTACTGCAACTTCATTTCCTGTTGAGTTATTATACTGTACTTTAAATACAGCTTTGTCATCATCATATGTGTAATATTTTACATAATCGGAAGCAGTTTCTATAGTATTCCCGTCTCCGTCTTCATATTCAACTTCTAGTAATGCTTCATCAGCAAGAATATAAACCCCGTCAAGGTATTCGGCAGGGCTTTCACCGCCATATACAGAAGTATCAATAACAATATCGAATGTATTTGATTCTGTATCTATATTGTCAATATAAAGACTGCTGTCATCCTCAACCAAACGTCGATTATCATATGATGTTGTTGAACTACTAAAACTTAAACCGCCATATGTTCCGTTTTTTCTTCTATATACTACTTCAACTGCATTACAGCCAAAAAATGAATTAGTTTCTGCACGCAAATAATTGCTGCGTATTTCAACATTTTTTAAACTGGTGCAAAAAGAAAAAGCCCATTCCCCGACAGCAGTTACGCTATCCGATATAACTACACTTTCTAAACTGCTGCAATAATAAAAAGTGTTAGCATATATAGTTTTTACACCATAAGGTATCTCTATGCTTTTTAGGCTTGTGCACCAGAGAAAAGCACCTTCGCCAATATACGTCACATTATCAGAAACATCTATATTTGTTAAATTGCTGCATGATTGAAAAGCATAGGCCGAAATTCTTTTTACCGTAGCCGGCATTATAAAGCTTGTTTCAGTTTTGACAGACGGATATTTTATTAGGCATGTTAAACTTTTATCGTATAAAACTCCATCAATTGAACAGTAAGCTTCATTTTCTTTATCTACTATTATAAAACAACCGCAGCTTTGAAATACACAATTTCCGATACTTGTTACACTGCTCGGTATTGTTATACTTTCCAAACCACTGCAACCGTAAAAAGCATAATTGTCAATGCTTATTAAACAGTTAGGAAGCGATATATTTGTTAAGCTGCTGCAAGCAAAAAAGGCATACCTTCCGATACTTGTTACACTATCTGCAATTGTTATGCTCTTCATATTACTGCATTGATAAAATGCTGCATTTCCTATACTTGTTACTCCATCTTCAATAATAACGGATTTTATATAGCTTTTTGCAGAATACCAAGGTGCATCTGTATAATTTTCCGAGTCGGAATAAGAACTGTAATTTTTCATAGCCCCACTTCCGGAAATCGTCAATATTCCGTCATCATCTAAAGTATAAGTTACATTTGTTCCGCATGAACCCGAAGATGCTGCGTTTACGGAAATACAGAACATAAATGATATTAAAAACAGGCACATTATTACTGTTTTTAATATCGGCTTTGCAATCGGTGTACTTGCTGCAGACATTTTTTCCATTTTGTATTCTCCTTTTCACTAATATTTTATTTATCAATATTATAGCCCATTTATGGGCTATTGTCAATAAAAGAATTATATTTTACCATAAAGAAAATGTGAATATAGGGTGGTATTGCTTTGATTGTATATAATAAATTATGGAAAGTAATGAAAGAAAAAAACATCTCACAATACAAACTGCTGAAGGATTATAATTTCAGCAGCGGTCAGCTTGACCGTTTACGTAAAAATGCAAATGTAAACACATATACATTAAACCATCTTTGTAAAATACTTGATTGCAAACTTGAAGATATAGCAGAATATGTCAAGGAATAAAATACACCCAAATATTAAAATCAACCGGCTTAGCTGTAATAGCTGAGCTTTTTTATTTCATTTATTAAATTGCTCTCCAACTATAAATCCAGAATTATTTTAAGCCAAGCTGCATAGATGACACTGTAATTGAAGAAATTATGAAAATCACCCTTACCGCCCATACATCATTCGGACACAGTGCTGTTGAGTTTGTGGTTGTGAAAAATCACGATGCAATCCGAAAGATAGGCGCCTGTAAATCATTGGGCGGCTCACAGATTAACGGTGCCGATGCCGTAATCGTCACAATGGTGAAAACCGCAGACAAGCGGCAAAGCAAATTTTGGATCGAGGACGGAGCAATCGCCTCAGCTTACATTCTCCTTGCCGCCGAACAGTATAACCTCGGTGCCTGCTGGGTGCATATAAGAAACAGAATGAGTCAGCAGAAAACTTCTGATGAAGAAATTCGCAGTCTTCTCGGCGTACCGAAGGGCTACACCGTTCTCAATCTTGTTGCCCTGGGCAAAAAAGACGAACAAAAGCGGCCTTACACAGAAAAAGATTTGAATCCAAGCTTAGTTCATTATAAAGCATTTTAACAAATAACCGCAAAATCCCACAGAACAGCTAATACTCTGTGGGATTATATTTTTAACCATATTTTCCGATTTATTCAGTTTAACTGGAAAGGTCATTTTATGTTTTTTCATCTGAAATATCTATTATGTTCTCAAGTAACTTATAGACTGTACTGCCCAAGTTATGGGGATACCTGAGCTGCTTATGCGGATTCTGCCTTACCTCCGTTTCAAATAAATGTCTTGCCCTTTTTATGGCTTTTTGGACTTTTCCTCTGTTGTAGTGCTTTATAAGAATATGCTTTCGGTTTGAAAGAGGCGCTCCAACCGATTTAAGCCTGTATCTGAAATGGTCTGTTTTTTCGTATCTGTGTTTATCTGTTACAGCATACTTATAATCCTCACTGTTGAAGTCGTCATGGTGAAGAAGAAGCCATGCTTCAAAAAAGGGATTACTGATTGCGTAATGATAATTCTTTCTGTCGCAGACATCAAGGGCAAACTCAAGCTTACTGTTATTGTCCCAATTTGCCGTATTTTCATCTATGTCGGCAACAATCCAAAACTCGTCATTGGGGTGTTTTGTAAACTCATATGTAGATTCTTCCTCGATTTTAAAGTCGTCAAGCCGCTTTACAAGTTGCCATGGTTTATTTTGCCCCAGCTGACTTTTCTGTTCAAATGTTCTGAGGTCGGAATCCACAGACAAAATATTTTCATTTATTGATTTGATTATGACCTTGCTCTTTATGCCGCCCAAAAGGGACTGGATAAGCCTGAAATATTCCTCTTCCGTCACCTGCCCCTCACAGGCAATAACTATAATTTTATCGGATCTGGGGCGGCGTGTCCTTGTTAAGGTTGAAGCTGTTCTGTTTGATAATGTGAGCATAGCTTTATTACTCTTCTCCTCTGATAACCGGAACAGCCCCGAAGCGTCCGCTTAAATATCCTTTAATAATATCCTGTCTGGGGTCTGTCTCAAAATCGGAAAATGGTCTTAATCTGGTTTCACCCGTTATGTCCTTTTCTATGAACCAAATTTCCTCTTTTGAAAAATCCGCAAGGTTAATAAGGTTTACATCATGTGTTGTAAATATAATTTGACTGTGTGATTCCTTCGATTCCTCCAAAAATGTCTTTGTCAGATATTTTGACAGCTTTGTGTGAAGGCTTCTGTCAATCTCGTCCACAAAATATATGGTCGTATCCTTATATTTCATATTGTACAAAATTGGAAGCAAGTCCAACAGTCTCTTTGTCCCGTCGGACTCATCGTCAAAACTGAAATCCGTGCCCTTATTATTCAGCATATGAGTAAATTTCAGCTGAACCAGCGATGTGTGGTCCTTATCGTCAAAAAATATATAATACTTTCCTCCCAGATTAAATAAACCGTTCTTGTTGTTCTCAACTCCGTATATTAATTCATCCGGCAAGGGCAGAGACACATTTTGCGCAAAGTCCTGAAAATCTATTTTTTCGTCCGAAGCACTTATATCGAATATGCCCGTATCGAGCTGCTCCAAAGCCTCGGATAAAAAGCTCCTAAAATCCTCATCATTTCTCACATCATTGGGAAGGTATCTTACCTTTGAATCCGGAAAAACAATTTCTATATCTTCAAACCAATTAACCGCATCCTTTGCCACAGTCACTCCGTTTTCCTTAAGCTTATACAAAAACAGCTGATTTTTCTGCTCCTTCTTCATACTCGAAGTTAAAATTCCCGCAAGCAGCTTTTCATTTTCATCATTGAATTTGTAACTCTCGTCAATTTCAACCTCCGTAACCCCCTCTTCATCTGTTGCTCTTGTAAACACAGGTGTAAAAGCACCGCTTTCCATATCCTGTAAAACCATAAGCCACTCTTCGGAAACACGTCTTGCCGTCAGCGCAAATCCGTATTCATATATATAACCGTTCACATAAAACAAAAACTGAAAAGATGTAGTTTTATTCAGTTCCTTAATATCCCCTCTGAACTGAGAAAATATTATGTTTTTTCCGCTTCTTTGAGGCTCCGTAATATAATTTTTTGCAAACTGAATAGACTTCATAAATGTAGACTTTCCTGCCGCATTAGGCCCGAAAAATGCCCCTCTTCTAAGCACATCAATATCGCCCAATTCCGTATGCAAGGTTGTCAAAAACCTTTTGTCACTGCTGTCCGCCGTAGGTATCATACTGAATTCAATTGAATTTCCTATCGACTTAAAATTTTTCACCGTATATTTTAAAAGCACCGCCGTTCCCTCCTCTTTGATTTTTTTCTCAGAAATTTCTTTAACCCCTTTATATCATTATAACCCCCTTTTTCCGTTTTATCAATAGGCTGAAAATGAAGAAAAATGAATCAAAAAATATTTACTCCTTAACAATATATGGTTGATTTCAATTTCCGTATTTGACGGCAAAAGATTTAAATCCGAATTTTCATAAGATGTAATATAACCCGGCATATCCCTTTCATCTTTTTACACCGAAGGCTCCCACAGCCGAAGAAATGCCAAATTCAAAACTTTGAGGCTTTCATTTCCCAAAACGTCCATATAATATTCAAGTATGATTGTATCGTTTGTCAGGGCTACCGTTTTGTTTACACACAGTATGTCCATACTGCCCAGTGTCTGCATTGACTGCGGTTTTGTTTATTTTCGGGCTATTGTTAATTGTTTGTCAATTTCGCTTAAAATTTGTGTAAACTGCGTTGTTTGGGTTCTGTTTCTATTATATAATCAGAATATATTAAGGGGGGAAGTGATAACAAAATGACAAATTCTCTTGATTTTAAAATTAAATCGGTATATCCTATTTTGCGTCAGTCTGAGAAGAAGGCGGCGGATTATATTTTGAAAAACAAAAAGGCCGTGTCGGATATGTCAATGAAAGACTTTGCTGAAAAAGCCGGAGTAAGTCAGCCCACGGTTGTGAGAACAGTTAAAGCTCTGGGCTTTGAAGGATATACGGCGTTCAAAAGATATTTAAAATATAACAGAAACGACAGTGAAATTCCGACGGACAATGCTCTTCACCCTTGGGATACTATGGAATCTCTTGCGGCAAAAACAATTGCTTCTTCAATACATATGCTTGAAGAAACTTTGCAGACAATAAACATAAAAAATCTTGAACAGGCCGTAAATATAATTGTATCTTCGGAAAATATTGCCGTATACGGTGTTG
>JAJQCI010000047.1 GCA_021202835.1 Clostridiales bacterium
GCAATCTGCCCTGTTTTGGTGTATAATTTTTTTTAGTGGTAATGTTTTTTGTCATATATCTATTTTACCACAAAAAGAGGATTTCTGCTCATTTATTTGAGTAAAAATCCTCTTTATTTGTTAGCACTGTTTTTTCACAGCCCCCTTATCTCCAAAAATCCCGATGAAAAATTATATTGTCATAAAGCGACGGTAGATTTATGGAATAATATAAAGAAGTATTCAGAAGTTAAGGACGCTTTCTTTATATTTGATGAACAAAGGGTTGTCGGTAAGGGTCAATGGGTAAAGGCTTTTCTGCAAATTGCTAAAAACAACGAATGGATTTTGCTTTCGGCTACTCCCGGGGACACTTAGCTCGATTATATTCCCGTGTTTATTGCAAACGGCTTTTATAAAAACAGAACGGATTTTATGAGAAAGCACGTTGTATTTTCACGAATGAGTAAATTTCCTAAAGTTGACAGATACATAAACACGGGGAGACTTATAAGGCTTAGAAATTCCATACTTATTAATATGGATTTCAACAGGCAGACCATTTCTCACCACGAAGACGTTTATGTCAAATATGATATTTCAGCCTATAAGGACATTATGCGAAACCGTTGGAATATTTGGACAATGAGCCTATCGTAAATGCAGTTGAGCTCTGTTATGCACTGCGAAAAGCTGTTAATACAGTGAATCCAGAAGTGTGGCTGTTCTTGAAATTATGGAGAAACATCCGAAGGCTATTATATTTTACAACTTCGACTATGAACTTGATATTCTTAAAAACTTAGGCTACGGACCGAATACGGAAATTGCCCAGTGGAACGGACATAAACATCAGCCTGTGCCCGACGGAAAGTCTTGGGTCTATTTGGTGCAGTATACTGCCGGCTGTGAAGGCTGGAACTGCATTGAAACAGACACAATTATATTTTACTCACAAAACTATTCTTATAAAGTTATGACACAGGCAAGCGGCAGAATCGACAGACTGAATACACCATACACGGATTTATATTATTATCACTTAAAAAGCCGTTCGGGAATAGATTTGGCTATAAGCAAGGCTCTCAAAGCCAAGAAAAAATTTAACGAAGGCAAATTGCAAACGGAAAATGAGGAGGACGAAATGGTTGAAGCAATCATAATGAATGTAAACGGAGTAGAATGTACCGTAAACAGAATTTTGAAGGGTGGAAAGAATTATATTTGCCTTTCTGATTTGGCAGGGAACGGTTTTGATGTGGGCTATAACAGTTATACTAAAATGCCGAGCCTGAGCAATACAATAAAGGATATTTCCGTAAAAGTTGACGGACAGGATAAAACAGTTAAGGCTGTCAATATAGACGGTTATTATTTCAGCAAAATAAGAGAGCTCATTGATATTTTGGGCAGTATGGAAATCGATTATAAGGACAAAACCGTAATTATAAACAATGTGAGAAAGGACTGATTTTATGAAAAAATACATGGTTATAATTCGTGAAACACTTGAAAAAGAGGTGTATATTGAAGCCGAGACAGCAGAGGAAGCAGAAGCAGCGGTTGAATATGGCTGGCGCAACGAAGATTATATTTTGACTGCTGATGATTTTGCAGATGTGGATTATGAGACGGAGGAAATTTATGATTAAAATTGAAGAGACGGTTGTATACGGTTTTCCCGAAGCGATTTGTGGAATGAGAAATCCTATGAACAGCTGGGATAAAAGTGATACAGCTTGCATTGACGGAGATGATTCCAATGTTATGGAGGTTGGCGAAAATGACTATAATTTAATGATGAAGCTGTCGGCAGCCGGGCCTGTTCATGGTAAGTTTAAACGTATGATTACTGTTTATACCGACATTACAGCCCCTTTATATTGGTGGAAGGAGTACGATACATATAAGGTTGGTACGGTTGCAAACAGCTGTTCCACTATGCATAAAATTCACGAAAAAGAATTTACAGTCGAGGATTTCAGCAGAGAACATCTTTCGGGAATGACAACAGGTTTATGGACTAATGCGGACGGAACGGTATATTATACTTCGCCCTGTGATTTTCTGCAAATTATTTGTAATGTTTTAAATAACTACAGGGATAAATTTATTAAAACCCAAAACAAAGATTACTGGTGGCAGATGATACAGCTTTTGCCTTCTTCTTACAATCAAAAGCGGACGGTTATGCTGAATTATGAAGTACTGACAAACATTTATATTTACAGAAAAGACCACAAGCTTGATGAATGGAAAGATTTCTGTAAATGGATAGAAGATTTGCCTCTTTCGGAGCTTATAACAGGAAAGGATGAAACAAATGAACAATAATAAAGGCTGCAATATATTTTTACTGACTGTCTGTGTTTGCGCCTTGTTTGGCGCAATTATATTTTTGCCGGTTATAGTCATATTTAAGGTTTTGGATATTTTCGGGAAGAAGAAATTTTACAGAATTGCCTAAAATTTGTGGTCACTTTCAAAATTTCAAAAGTGACCAAATTACATAAAAAAGTGGGCAGAGGAAGTTAAGAAACGAAAAAACGGTCTTGAAAATTATATTTTTAAGCAGATTTCGGTCATTTTTGTGGCCAAATGGCCACTTTCCGCCCACTTTTAAAAACCAAAAGTGGCCACAAAAAACCTGATATTTACAGGGGTTTGCGAGCTTTCTGGCCACTTTTCCACCTTTTTCTTAATTAAATGCGATAAAAAAAATAAAAATATATAATAATTAAAGAAAAAAAGCGGCCATCTGTCCACAAGAGAAAAAACGTCCAAAATCGACCGCCTACGGCGGTAAAAATAAAATACCGCTTGACCCCCACCGAGCCGTATGGTATAATTAAGCAAATGTGGTAATCTATTATATTTAGCGTGTTTGGGGAGGAAAAATGAGTAAAAAGAAAAAATCTAAGGGTTTATCAACGGTCGAAACGGGCCTTAACGTAGCAATGAAAGCCGTGGGCCCTTACGTAAATCCATTTGTAAATCCGTTAATCGAAAGTATAGTAAATCCACTGGCCGATAAATTAACCGAAACATTGGAAGAGCGTAAAATTTTAGTTACGGTACCGGAATTATGTGCTAACGGATTTCCATTATCTACAGAACAAGCAACAAAAATTTTAACCGATTGTGGCTTAAAAATTATGTTAATCGAACTTCCTTTAAAAGAAGCAGAGCCAAAATATAAGGATTGTTTTGTTAATCAGGTTATAGAAACCCAGCCTAAAGCTAAAGAAAAAATTGAACCGGGTTCTACCATATTGGTAAAATATATAACTCAAGAAATTATAGATGAGAGCAAACGTCTATATACGGAAAACGAACACAAAAAAATATTGGAAAGTCAAAAACTTTATGAGCTAAAAGTTAAAAAAGTACAAGAAAAAGCCAATCTTAAAGCTAAAAAAGCCGAGTTAAAAGCTCAAAAAGTGCAGGAACGATTGGAGCAGAAGGAAATAAAAACTCAAAAACGTTTGGAACAAGGAGAAAAAATAAAGCAAACATCAACTGATATATTAGATACTGCAAAAAAGAAGACTAACAATATAGTGTCGCATTTGCATAAGAAAAATGATATTGAAGTGAAGATGGACGAAACAGAGGAAAACTCCTCAACTTAACAAATTATATTTTTTCTTCGCACGAAAAACATTGCCTTTTATGAAGAGAGAGACAATATCCATTTTTGATATTGTACTTTCTCTTTTTCATTTGGACAAATTACAGGGAGGCTTGATATTTTGACGGAAAGTAAGTTTCAGGTGGGTCTTATAAAGGAACTTAAGAATAGATTTCGAGGCTGTATGGTTTTAAAGAACGATTCGGATTATATTCAGGGGATTCCCGATTTGCTTGTGCTTTACAATGACAAATGGGCATCTTTGGAATGCAAAAAAAGTGCGAAGGCCAAAAGACAGCCAAATCAGGAATATTATGTGGGGCTTATGAATGAAATGTCATTTTCAAAATTCATTTGTCCCGAAAATAAGGAGGAAATTTTGAATGAACTGGAACAAACATTCAAATCTTGAAGGTCAGCACGTTTTTTTAGGCGCCAGCAAGTATCACTGGGTCAACTACGATGATACAAAGGTGGCTGAAACATATTCAAAATTTTTGGCGACACAAAAGGGAACGATTCTTCACGACTTTGCAGCTCAGTGTATAAGGTTAGGGCAGAAGCTTCCCAAATCCAAAAAGACATTGAATATGTATGTTAATGACGCAATCGGTTATAAAATGATACCGGAGCAAATATTATATTTTTCCGAAAACTGTTTTGGTACAGCCGATTCAATTATATTTAGGAATAAACTTTTGAGAATACACGATTTAAAAACAGGTGTCACAAAGGCACACATGGAGCAGCTTGAAATTTATGCTGCTCTTTTTTGTTTGGAATACAAACACAAGCCCTCTGACATCGATATTGAGCTTCGTCTTTATCAGAATAACGAAATTATATTTTTCAAACCAACGGCAGAGGACATCGTTCCCATAATGGACAAGGTTATTACCTTTGACAAAATCATAAACCAAATTAAGGAAAGAGAGGGTTCGCTATGAACAATGATATTTTGATGCACTACGGAATGCCCAGACGGTCAGGCCGTTATCCTTGGGGTTCAGGCGAAAACCCTTATCAGCACAGCGGTGATTTTTTAAGCAGGGTTAATGAGCTTAAAAAACAAGGTTTAAGCGAAGCAGAAATTGCAGAATCTATAGGACTGACTACAACCCAGCTCAGAGTACAAAAGTCTTTGGCAAAAAATGAGCAGAGAGCCTTGGCTGTTGAAACGGCAAAAGGACTTCGTGAAAAGGGTTACAGCCTTAATGAAATTGCCGTTAAAATGGGCTTTAAAAACGATTCTTCCGTTCGCTCTCTTCTTAACGAAAATGCCGAAGCAAAAATGAATCAGGCTGAAAAAACCGCTGATTTTTTAAGGCAGAAGGTTGATGAAAAAGGTATGGTTGACGTGGGAACAGGTGTTGAACGTGAATTGGGCGTTTCTAAGGAAAAGTTGAATCAGGCTCTTTATATTTTGGAGCTTGAAGGCTATGAGGTTTACGGCGGCGGTGTTCCCCAGGCAACAAATCCCGGAAAGCAGACTAACATAAAAGTTCTCTGCCCTCCCGGAACCCAGCATAAAGATATTTACGATTTTGAAAATGTGCACTCTCTCGATAATTATATTTCATATGACGACGGCGAAACATTTAAAAAAGCCTTTGTCTATCCCAAAAGTATGGATTCAAGCAGATTACAGATTTGCTATGCCGAGAACGGCGGAAAAGACAAGGACGGAGTTATTGAAATAAGAAGAGGTGTTGAGGATTTGTCTTTGGGTGAATCCCATTATGCACAGGTTCGAATATTGGTTGATGATACAAGATATTTAAAAGGAATGGCAGTATATTCCGATGACCTACCCGATGGTGTAGATGTCAGATTCAACACCAACAAAAGCAGTTCTGTCCCCAAAATGGAGGTTCTTAAAAAGATATCCGAAACAGACCCAAATAATCCTTTCAGTTCACTTATAAAGGAGCACGGCGGACAAAGCTATTATATTGACAAAGACGGAAAGGAACAGCTTTCTCTCATTAATAAACGAGCGGAAGAAGGAGGCTGGGGAGACTGGAGTGATTCTCTTCCTTCACAGTTTCTTTCAAAGCAGAGTATGCAGCTTATTAAGAAACAGCTTAACTTAGCCTCATCGGACAAGCAGGCAGAATATGATGAGATTTGTTCTCTTACAAACCCCACTGTTAAAAAGGCTCTGCTTAAATCCTTCGCCGATGACTGTGATTTTGCGGCAATACACTTACAGGCGGCAGCGCTTCCCAGACAAAAGTATCAGGTTATATTGCCCCTTACAACAATAAAGGACAATGAGGTTTATGCACCGAATTTCAAGAATGGCGAAACCGTTGCTTTAATAAGGTACCCTCATGGCGGAACATTTGAAATCCCTATTTTAACGGTAAACAACAAACAAGCCGAAGGCAAAAAGGTTTTGGGCAATACACCGGCCGACGCAATCGGTATTAATTCCAAAGTGGCAGAGCGTCTGTCGGGAGCTGACTTCGACGGTGATACGGTTATGGTTATACCCTGTAACTCTTCAACCAGCTCCGTAAATATTGTTTCTACCCACGCATTGAAAGGGCTTGAGGGCTTCGACCCAAAGCTTGAATATGGCGGTAAAGAACCGGGTACTTTTAAAGAAATGAAGAATACCCAGACGGAGATGGGTATGATTTCAAACCTTATTACAGACATGACCCTTAAGGGAGCAAACGATGACGAGCTTGCAAGGGCGGTACGGCATAGTATGGTAGTCATAGATGCAGAAAAACATCACCTTGACTATAAGGCCAGTGAGGCAGACAACAATATAGCCGCCCTTAAAAAGAGGTACCAGGGTACTGTTGATGAGAACGGCAAGTATCATGAAGGAGCAGCCACCCTCATATCAAGAGCCAAGTCCCAAGAGACCGTTCTTAAAAGAAAAGGTAGCCCCCAAATCAATAAGGAAACAGGGGAACAGACCTATAAGGAAGTATATGAGGAGTACATCGACAAAAACGGAAAAACTAAGGTCAGGACCCAGCAAAGTACAAAAATGGCGGAAACTAATGATGCCTATACTCTTTCTTCGGGTACACCGCAGGAAGAAGCCTATGCTGAATATGCCAATAAAATGAAATCTTTAGCCAATCAGGCAAGAAAAGAAATGGTAAATACAGGTAAAATAGAGTATTCCGCTTCTGCAAAGGCAACTTATCAAACAGAAGTTGATTCTCTTATGGCTAAACTCAATGTTGCATTAAAGAACGCACCAAAAGAAAGACAGGCTCAGATTCTTGCTAATGCTAAAGTTGCTGCTATGAAAAAAGACAATCCTAATATGACAAAAGCCGCAATAAAAAAAGCAAATCAACAGGCTCTTACAGATGCACGTATTTCTGTGGGCGCAAAAAGAGAATCAATTGAAATCACGGACAAAGAATGGGAAGCGATTCAAGCAGGCGCAATAAGTGAAAACAAGCTTACTCAAATACTTAATAATACAAACATTGACGATTTAAGACAAAGGGCAACGCCGAGAACGACCACTGCCCTGAGTGATGCTAAAATTGCAAAGATTAAAGCAATGGCTGCTTCAGGCTACAGCACAGCTGAAATTGCCGAAGCTTTAGGTATTTCCACATCAACAGCAACAAAATATTTGAAATGAAGGGAGTGACTTATCATATGAACAAAACAACATCGGAATACAGGTCTGCAATAACAACAATTGACAATCCTTTCGACCCTTTTGATGAGTTTACTTCTTGGTTTCTGTATGATGAAGAAAAAGGTTATCACACCTGCGGATATTTAGCAAGGATAGCCAAAACTTCCAATCAATTTACAGATAAAGAAAACGATTCGGAGGTAGAGAAAGCTATTGACGAAATTATTAAGTATGATTTTATGAACATTTACAAAAAGGTTAAACGAAAAGCCGATGAAATTCAGATTGAAAGTTGAAATAAAAATTTTTAAAACTTGAATGTAACAACGTCACCTCTTTAAAATTTTTTAGATATAGGGGGGCAATGTCATTTAGTTAGTATAACAAGATGAATAGCAAATTCTTCCATTCAGTG
>JAJQCI010000331.1 GCA_021202835.1 Clostridiales bacterium
GTAAATTCCAAAGCTGCGCTGTATTTATCGGCTGCGGAAACAACATAAGACTCCTTATAATGGGGAATACCGCTGCTTAAAGGGAACATATGGTTTATAATAGCGTCTTTTTCGATTTCGTTAAGGTCGGTAAGCTCCTCCGCATTTCTTAAAGCCTCCTTGGGATGGCGGAAAACATGGCTTTCGGAGGTCTTATCAGTGCGCCAGTCATAGAAAAACAAATCGTGAAGTATGCCTGCCCTTGCCGCCGAACGGTAGTCACAGTGAAGAAATTTTGAAATTATGAAGCTGTAATAAGACACATTTAAAGAATGCTGAAGACGTGAAGTGCCTATATGCTGTTCAAAATTATCAAGACCCTTTACTTCGCCGTTTTCAAGCAGATCCCCCACACATTCCAAATAAAGGGCTGCGTTGGGATTCTCCGACTTATAGATATTTACCTTTGAACCTATAGCTTTTTTTAACATTAATCAGATACCTCTTTCTGCACAAAGTGCAAGTTAGCGTTCACTAATTACCGTCTCTTTCATTATAATACCCCCTTACGTTTTTGTAAAGGGGTTTTGAGAAATTTAATATTTTTTTAATAACAATTCAGCCGTGCCCGGCTTATTTAAAATTACAGTGTCATTGTCAGACGCTCATAAAAAGCCAAAACATGTGATTTGAAAATATGTCTGTGCCTATACATATTATAAGGCTTAAAACCGCCGTTTCTATATGTAAAAGTGAGAGGGTTATGCGGCGTTTTATAAAAGCATAGAGATAAAACAAAGCCAGGGCTATTGTGTCGAAAATGTATATTTTGTAAACCGTAAGTGCAATAAATATCATAAAGCCGGCAACAAACAAGCCCTTTAAATTAACAAAGTGATACAACAAAACGGGAATCAGGGATATAACCGGCAGCATATTGAGAAACAGGAGAAAGTATAATATTATTTTGTATTTTTTCATTTTAAAATCCTCATTATTCCTCAAATATAAGCTTTGGGTTTCCGCAAACCTCTTTTCCCGTCTCCAGGGCTTCTTTCATTTTTATTGAGTAAAAGCTGTCGATAAGGGCCGCTTTAAGGTTTCCGCCGTCCGAACCGCCCTTTGTATATTCGGCCATATTTACCATAACTTGGGCTATGGCTTTTTCATCATCAGCAAGCAGTGCTCCGAAAGGGCTTTCATACAGAATCTCATCACCGAAGGAAATCTTTGAGTTGTTTTCGCCGAAAACAAGCTCTTTTCTTCGGGAAATAAAGTCTTTATCGATATAGCTTACCGTGTTGTTTGAAATTTCCCCCTTGGGTCCCTGAATGTTTATGTAGTTTGACCTTATTTCAGATCTGTACTGAACGGAACAGAAGTCATAGAAGCCTGCCTTTCCGTCGGCATATTCTACAGTCAGCCTTACTCTTTCCTTAACAGCCTGTCTGCCGTCGAAAAATTTGTTATATCTGTCGGCGGTTTCCGTTACACTGAATTTGTAGGCCCTGCCGTATATTTTAAAGGGCTCCTCTGTTTTGCCCAAAATCCGCCTTATCAGACTTGCGGCGTGGTAGTCGTGAACAGCGCTTAATGTTATGTTATAGGGCGCTCCCAAAATTCCTTTATCCGCCAGCCTTATAACAGAGCTGAAATAGGGAAAGTACATATACTGTTCGGCGCACATAAGCTTAAGCCCCTGCTTTTGAAGCCGGGCGGCCGCCTTAAGGTCGGCAAGGTTAAGCCCTGCAGGTGTTTCACAGAGAACGGGCAGCCCTCTTTCAAGCCACTGCCTGCTTATCGCCGCAATATCCCCCTTGTTTACGGCCACAACGGCAAAATCCGCCCCGAATTTTAAACATTCTTCTATTGACGTTGTTGTGTGTATGCCGTTTTCGGAGGCCATTTTTTCGCCTTTTCCTCTGTTCGGCAATACATTGCGCAAAGCTCGAACATATTCGGCAGGGTCTTTGCGATTCTTACATAAAACAGCGATCTCCAGCCCGAACCGACGATTATAAATTTTATTTTATCCATTTTTCGCCTCTTTTTCCTCAAGCTCCTTAAACATAGCCTTCTGATATTCGCTTCCGAATTCTCCGGTCAGGGGCAGAGGAATTTCTTTTTTCTCACGGCTCGAAACATAAGCCCCCACGGTAAGGTTAAGGGCGTTTATACCGTCTTTTCCTCCGGCAATTAAGGGCTTGTTATAAAGAACGGCGTCTCTGAAATTCTCAAGCATTTCTCTGTATGTGCCCTTATAGTCGCCGCAGTCTATTTCACGAATTTTCGTTTCAGCCCCTTCACGGCTGTTTCCTTTCCAAGTCCTGCCGTATTCCTCGCTGTCGGGATAGGCTTCAACAGTCAGAACACTGCCCCTCATTGTGATTTTGCCCTTGGTTCCTATGACGCTTAATTCTTCCTTACAGGGGAGCTCGCCGGTTGTGAGAATGAAGGTTCCCGTTGTTCCGTCATCATAATTCATAATAAGGGTGGCTTCGTCCTCAACAGAAAAATCATTGTACTTTCCGTATTTTACGTCGGCATAAATGCTTTTTGGCATTCCGAAAAGATAAAGCCACAAATCCAAAATATGCTGGCCCTGATTTATAAGGGCACCGCCCCCTTCGCCGCTCCATGTGCTCCGCCAGGAGGCCGAAGCGTGATAGGCGGCTGTTCTGTAATAAAGGCTGTTTTCCAGAATTATCCTGCGGATTTTGCCTATTTCGCCCTTTTTAAGAAGCTCTTTAAATATCTTTACAGCCGGAAGAGTTCTCCACTGGAACATTATGCCGTATTTCTTACCCGATTTTTCGGCGCACCTAAGCATCTCCTCCGCATCGGATATATCCGCCGCCGCAGGCTTTTCACATAAAACGTTCTTCCCTGCCCTAAAGGCTCTCAGGGCTATATCTCTGTGGGATTTGTGGGGCGTTGAAATAATTACGCTGTTACAAACACCGGCGGCCGTAAGCTCTTCGTCGCTTTTGAATATTTTAACGCCGCCGCTTAAATTTTCCCTTGCCCACTCTGCGGTTTTTTCGCTTCTTGCCACAACCGCCGCAAACTCAAGGCCCTCTATTCCCTTATCAAGCATTTCGGCATATTTCTTTCCCATTGCCCCTATGCCTATAAGGCCGATTTTTACTGTATTTTCCTCCATAACATTACCCTCCTTTTACAGCTTTACAAGCCGCCTTGCCCCTTTATCCGTCAAGGGAGTAAAAAGCAGCTCCCGGGAAAGGCTTAAATTTATATTGTAGCAGGGGTCGTTTAAAAGAAGCTCGTCTCCCCATTTTTTCTTAAGCCTTATAATTTCACTGTTAAATCTTTTTACCTTTTCGGGAGAGTCTTCAAGACCTCTTGTCAGAGATTCGTGGTGATAAAGAAGAATCTGACCCAAACAGAGGTTGTGAGCTCCTGCCGCTTTGACCTTGAGACACAGATCGACGTCATTAAAAGCAACGGCAAGCTTTTCGTCAAAGCCGCCGACCTTCTCGAAAAGAGACTTTTTGACTCCCAAACAGGCGGCCGTTACTGCGCTGTAATTATAATTAAGGGCATATCTGCCGAAGCTGCCCCTTTCGTTTTTGTGAACACCCATACCGCAGTTTGCCGCAAGCCCCTCGGCCCCCAAAATTATGCCGCAGTGCTGAATCGTGTCATTGGGATAAAGAAGCTTAGCCCCCACACAGCCGGCGTCCTTTGCGCCGCAGGCTCCTGCTATGGCGCCCAGCCAGTTGGGAGATATGACCTCTGTGTCGTTGTTTAAAAACAGAAGTATGTTTCCCCTTGCGGCCGAGGCGGCGATATTGTTTATTCTTGAAAAATTAAAGGGCATGCTTATGTTAAGAACCCTGAAATTATCATGTTTTTTATATTTCTCGAAAAGCTTCAGCGTGTCCGGGCTTTCGCTTCCGTTGTCGGCTATTATAATCTCAAAATTTTTGAAATCCGTTTTTTCATATATTGATTTAAGGCAGTTTTCGGTAATTTCGGCCTTGTCTCTTACGGGAATTATTACGGAAACAAAATCATCATCGCCGGGCAGAAATTCAACATTGTAAAAGCTTGAGTTTTTAACGTGCTTAACCTCCACCATTAAGCCCCGCCTTTTTATTGTGTCTTCTATTGCCAGCCCTGCCGCATTATATGAGTTTTTTTGGCCTACATCTCCTGCGGTTGAGGTTTTTAAAAGCCGCCAGTGATATAAAACCTTGGGTATATGATAAATATTGTTTGAAATGTCGGCCACTCTCAGGGCAAGGTCATAATCCTGACTTCCGTCATATTCGCTTCTGAAGCCGCCTAGGCTTTTTATAAGCTCCAGCCTGTATATTCCCAAATGGGATATATAATTAAGTGACAGAAGAGTGTGGGGCGAAAAATCCGGCTTAAAAAAGGGCTCAAAACGCCTGTTTTTTTCGTCGGTTTTGTCTTCGTCGGAATAAATAAGGTCGGCGTCGGGATGTTTGTTTATAACAAGTGCCGCTTCGTATAAGGCATTTGGGGCCAGCTCGTCGTCGTTATCCAAAAATGCGGCGAATTCCCCTGATGCAATGGCAAGGGCGGAGTTTGTGGCCTTTGAAATATTGCCGTTTTCCTCTCTGAAAACAACCTTCATCCGCCTGTCGCTTAAGCCTTCCAAAAATTGTCTTACCCTTGGGTCTGTTGAGCGGTCGTCGGCTATACAAAGCTCCCAGTTTTCATAGCTTTGTTTCAAAACGGAGTCAACAGCCCTCTTAAGCCACTTAATGTCGGGATTGTAAACGGGCATACAGACGGAAATAAGTGGCTCTCTCCTAAGCTCGGTTTTGGGGGAGACTTCCTCACAGTTTTTTATCCAAAGTCTGTATTTAAAGGGAAGCTTTTCGGAAATGTAAATCCTCGTTCGTCTTACCGTCTCCTTAAAGCCGTTGTTTTTTAAATATGTTTTTCCTCGTTTTATGCCGTAAAACAAATTTTTCATATTCAGCCCTCTTTAAACCTCCCGGCCCATTCGGCCACCTTGTTTTTCATCATATTTACAAGGGTTAAATTTCCTATAACCTCAATATCACGCCCCATACTGAAAATCCAGCCCAAAAGGGTGTTTGAAAGATATTCGTCTACTGAAACCCTCATTCTGCCGTCGGGTAAGTGATAAACCTTGATGTCGCTTCCGTAGCGGTCGTAGATTACCTTTTCTATTTTCTTTGTAAAGACATAAACCGCCGTTCCCTTTTCGCCGAATGACATATCCTTGCTGAATTTTATCATATCCGAAAGCTCCTGTCTGTTTTCACAGGGAACAGACTTTTCACAGGTCAGCTCTATGTTTTCTATTCTGTCTATTCTGAAACGGCTTATGGCCGTATCATGCTCGTCACACCTTCCCAAAATATAAATGCCGTCACGGCTTGTGTGAAGCTTATAGGGGGAGATTGTTCTGAGCTTTATGCCCTCATGGCCGTTATAGGCAGTGAGAATCTTTTTGTTTTCGGCTATAGCCCTGTTTATAACCTCAAGACACCATGATACACTGCCGTTTTTGGTGTTTCCGCCATCTTTAACCGAAACAGCCGGCAGAATTTTTTCAAGCTGGTGTTCGCTTAAAAAAGAGTAAAGCTTAGACTTAATATTTTTAACGTCGTTTTTGCTGAAGGACTTCACTGTTCCCAAAGCAGACGCAAGCATCTCCACCTCGGTATATTCCAGCGGCCTGTCTATAAGCCTGTAGTATTTTTTTGTTCCTTCATTATAAGACTGAATTTCAATATAGGGAGTGTCTTCAAAGGATTCATTCAGTGAATTTATAATCGAAGAAATACTCCTTTCGTTAAGGGTTATACCTTTTTTTGCTAAAAATTCTATAATATCCTTGTTTGTGACACCGTTTTCATCGTCTGTATATTTATAAAGATATTGTAAAACATATAAAACCGTATCTTTTTTTGAGCCATTTAATATCTCCTTTCACCCAGCTTCAGGCTCGGAACCGCATTAAGACTCATATCTCCCCTGCAGCCTGCCATATATTCATAATAAGCCGCACTCCCTATCATTGCTCCGTTATCCGTGCAGAGAATCAGCCTTGGTACATAAAATTCTATTCCTTTTTTGCCGCAGGCCTCCTCAAGGCTTGCCCTCAGGGCGAAATTTGCCGAAACACCTCCGCAGGCGGCAAGCTTGCTCATGCCGTATTCCTCACAGGCCCTTACTGCCTTTTCAGTCAAAACATCTATAACAGCCTTCTGAAACGAAGCCGCAATGTCGGCCTCTCTGTATTCCTCTCCCTTAAGCCGGCACCTGTTAAGGTGGTTTAAAACAGCCGACTTAAGGCCGCTGAAGCTGAAATCATAGCTTCCCTCTTCAAGCATAACCCTGGGGAATTTAACGCTGTCGGGGTTTCCCTCCTTTGAAATCTCATCAATCTTAGGACCTCCGGGATAGGGAAGGCCCAAGCTTCTGGCTACCTTGTCATAGGCTTCGCCGGCGGCGTCGTCTCTTGTGTGGCCCAGAATGTCAAAATCGTTATATGTGTTTATTTTAACAAGATTGGTGTGTCCTCCGGAAACAACAAGACAAATAAAGGGGGGCTCAAGCTCCTTATATTGTATATAATTTGCCGCAATATGCCCCTCTATATGGTGAACGGGAATAAGGGGAAGGTCAAGGCCGAAAGCCAGTGACTTTGCATAGGAAACTCCTACAAGAAGAGCCCCAACAAGGCCGGGGCCGTAGGTTACGGCTACGGCGTCGATGTCTTTAAGGGTAACACCGGCTTCAGAAAGGGCGTCCGCCACAACCCTGTCTATGTTTTCAATATGCTTTCTGGAAGCAATTTCGGGAACAACGCCGCCGAACTGCTTGTGAATTTTAATCTGGGAAGAAATAACGTTTGACAAGACCTCTCTGCCGTTTACAACAACAGCCGCCGATGTTTCGTCACAGGAGGATTCAATCGCCAAAATAACAACCCTGTCTTTATCATTCATAAAAATCTGCCTTTCAATTTTATATGCTTATATTTAAATTCTTAATCTGTTTAGAGTTTATTTTAGCACAGTTTTTCACTGTTTTCAATAGCCGGAATAAATAAAAACCCCGGCACTTTATAAAGCCATACTGCCGGGGCCCTTATATTTGAATTTATGAAAAATAATCGTCACATATTGTTTTTAAAAATGTTTTTTCAATTTCGCCGCCTTGTTCAATGCTTGTTATGACAGAGCCGTCTACCTTAACGGTTGAAGCGGAAAGCTCGCCTGTTGTCTGACATACATTAAGACTGCCGTCCGAAGCCTTTTCAAGGGTATAATATCCGAGAGTACCGTCCTCGCCGAACATAACGGCTATGTAAATACAGCTTGAATCATATTCATCCTCTGCCATCTCCAGAAGAACCATAGTCGGCCCCTCTTCCACCTTTTGAATCAGAACAAAAAAATTGTCATCGCTGTCAAGCCGGCAGTTCTCCGTTAGGCTGTTTATACATTCTTCCGTTTCACTCTCAGAAGCATTCTCCGGAAGCATATCCGAAGCATGGTGAGATAATGTTAATTTCCAGAAGGAATGTATTGAATTGGTTAGCAGATCAAAGTTTTCTTTTTCTATAAACCCTGTCATAGTGTCCATATTTGCATAAATTTCCATATACAAATAAAACTGTTCGAAAAGTT
>JAJQCI010000291.1:0-1943 GCA_021202835.1 Clostridiales bacterium
TATTAACATCATATTTATAAATGATATAGCTTTTTGTAAATACAATAAGGCTTTTTCCGTTATCAGTAAACAACATCTTTTCAACAGTGCCGTCAACTTCTGCTGTTTGAATGATTTTGCCGCTGCCTGTGCTGAATATAATGACACCGTCGTCCGTGCGCAAAGCTGCCAAGTTACTGCTGTCAAACACAATATCACAGTTATTGTAATCGTCGGTTGTTACAATCATATCCAAATATCCCGGTTCTTCGTCAATTACAGTCGTTAAAGCTCCCGTTTCAGTATCAATCACACACAGCTTTCGGCTTCCGTAATAATCATCTGTTTCCAATATTTCGGCGATTATCCTGCTTCCGTCAGTGTTAAGCCGCCACTCTGTTGCATAAAAATCTCCGCTTACAGGTATTTTCTCAATTGTATCTCCTATTTTGTAAAAACTGCACCCGTCGGATATTATCATAACCTTTTCATCGCCGCTTATTTTTACATTGCTTACATCGAAGGACGAAAATGCATATTCCGGAAAATCTTCTTTTTTATAGGTTTTTAAAGGCTCTCCGGTTAAAATATTGTATATTTTTATAAAGCTCTCCGTATTGGAATCGTTATATTCTATCACAGCAGCACAATCTCCGTAAAAACGGCAGAAGCCGAAATAAGGTATAGAGGAAATTTTTTTCTTTGTGTATGAATCGTAAAAATTCAGCCTGAGAGTTCCGGCACGGTAGCTTCCGTCACGAATTAATATATATTTTCCGTCGCTGCTGAAATTCATTTCAAAAGAATCGGCACTTAAGTTTATATCTAAATCTGAAACATCAAGGTTTTTGAAGTTTTCACCTGCTGCCGAACAATATGTAATTATGCTGCATTTATCTGAGCCTACAACACAATATCTGTCATCTCCTCCCCAAACAAAGAGATTTGAAGCCTGAGCCGGTTCGTCGTCCAAAGAAAGTATATCAAAGGCCGAAGGAGAATAAAAAGTGTCTATGTTTTGTGTTTTTATTCCGTCAGTACACAGCACCTTTACGGCCTTTACAAAACCGCCCTCCCTTATTGCATATACATTTTTTATTTCGGAGTCATATTTTTTGCCGTTATAAAATTTTCCGCTGTCAGCGTTGAAAAAGGCAATGCCGCTGTCGGAATTAAGAACAAGAAATTCATTTTCGGCTGTCTGAAAACAGTTCAGCTCTGAGCTGATTCCGGTTCTGTATTTTTCAATATCTTCAAGCTCCGTATTAAACTTTTCGGAGCCGGAGATATAAACCCCCTTAAGAATGTTTGTAAAGCCTATAGTACCGTCAGGGTTTTCTTTATAGCCTTCGAAAGCAAAGCTGTCCTCTCTGCAGAATGAAATTCCGCAGGGGCACAAATCACTTTCATAGGGAATAAGGGAGGTATTTCCCCTGTTTATATCATAATAAATAAATTTTGCCTTATATTCGTTTGTTTTCTCAGGTATTCCTTCACTATAGTTTAAGTTTGCAGCATAATAACAGCCTAATATAAATTTTGAGCCGTCATAAAAATCTCCTTCATCTATAAAATATCCGCTGCTGCTTTTTTCAGACAAATTATAAGATGAAACATATTTAACGCCGCCTGTTTCTGTGTCGATAAAAGCTGCCGAAATATCGGTGTGCTTAAAAGAGTCAAAGCCTATAATGGCAAGGGTTGATTTATCCTCTGACAAATATGTATTTGTTATGGCAAGAGAATTAACATCATCTGAAAACAGTATTGACCAGTCTACAGAAGCACTGTTTAAAGAAAAGGCAATTGCTCCGTCCTGCGTGGCAATGAAAAGCTTGTCTTCATTTGTTAAAAAGCCGGCGCTTACAACTCCGTCTATTGTAAAAACCTGCTCACCCGTTTCCGTATTCCAAATGTAAAGATTACCGTTTTCATCACAGGCAAGAAGCAGCGTTCCCGTTTCG
>JAJQCI010000291.1:1953-7603 GCA_021202835.1 Clostridiales bacterium
CGTTATATTCCCAATCTGACACACCGCGCAGAGTTTCCAGCTTTCTGTCGGGAAGAGGATTCTCAGATGTGTTATAAACATAGAGGGCTGTTGTCAAAACTTTTTTCGTAACGGGAAGAAGCTTATTTTCATCATCATTATAGGGGCGGACAGAGAGGGCCGTTTCAAGAGCCCCTATTCTGTCATTGCTTTCAAACAGACTTTCGGCATTTGACGCCGCCATAGAAGCGGCGTTTATAAGCAGCTCGTTGTTGCTTTCAGTAAGGAGATTAAAATTTTCTTCAGCTATGTTTCTCTGTTCTTCGGCTATTCCCTGCTGCTCCTCAGCTCTGGCTCTTTGACTGTTGGCTTCAATAAGATTCTGCAGCGCTTCCTCTGTTTTTTCTTCAAGACTTTTGTTTGTTATTTTAAGCTGTGAATTGCTTTCGTCAAGCTCTGTGTTCTTCATATCGAGAAGGCTGTTGCTTTCATCAAGGGCATTATTGCTCTCCAAAAGGTCACTGTTTGCCTTGTCTAAGGCGTCGTTTTTTTCCGCCAGTTCGTTATATGCCAAATTAAGTCTCATAAGCATAACCGAGTTGTATATTCCGAAGGCCGCTACAACCGCAAAGGCAAAGGAAGCAGCCACAGTGATTGTTTTTATTTTTCTTCTTCTTTCCCTGTTATAAAGATTGTCATAGCCGCAGCCTATTAACGGCGCCGCAATTCTTAAAAACTCGCTGTTTAAAAGTCTTAAAGACTTGCTTATGCTTTCGGAAACAATGTTTGCCGCCAAGGGCTCAACCTCTGTTTCCACTGTGACAGAGTTTCCGTTTTCATCAGTTGTTTCAACCGATGTTGTGCAGAGTTCGGGAGGAAAGGTTTCCTCCGGGGTTCCGTCTATCAGCAGGGTAATAATATTACTGCTTGAGCCCTTGTGAAGCTGTTTAAAATATGTAATTTCCTCCATACACCAGCGGGATTTTTTAAGAGCCCTTGAACAGATCACAATGAGAAATTCGCTTCTTTCCAAAGCCGATTTTATGTCTCCGCTTAAATTGCTGCTTGTGGGCAGCTCTGTTTCGTCCCGAAAAATCTTCCATTTTTCTTTTTTACCCAATCCTTTGGGTATTTTATATCTCTCAAGCATTTTTTGGAGCTTGTCCGCCACCTTTTTGTCAAGCGTTAAATGCCTGTAGCTTATAAAAGCCTTGTAAAAATATTCCATTCATTTCACCCCTAAAAATATAAATTTACGTTTCTCCGATAACCTCATTTGCCATTTCTATAAGCTGCTTTGAATTATAATAAGGGAAAAAATTGATTTTGTAAAAAGCAAAAACAAGCTCTTGAGTTGGCTCTATGCAGCCGTAAAATCCTTCTCCTAATTCAAGACTTATTTCCGTCATATCGATATCGACAAATGCAGTATAGTACCAAGAGATTCTTACGATAAGTTCATTCGTCTGTCGGTTTATATACATTTTGGGATATGCGGCTGAAGTATCAGCTTTCCCTTTAAAGGAAGTGAGCCTGCCCTCTTCTTCTCCGCTCTCAATATCATATTTATAAAGAACTGAACTGTTTGAATACACAAACAAATATTTTGAGTTAGGAGAGAAAATCATTTTTTTTAGGCTTATGCCTCCAAGCTGTATTGTGTTTATAACCGAACCGTTGTCAGTGTTATATATTATAACTGAGTTGTCAATATACAAGGCTGCTCTTCCGTTGTCGCCGAAAGCAAAATCTTCTCCGTCTTTTGTGCTTAGCGATAATATAGAATCTGACCTGCCTTCTATAAGAGGAATACTTTCTCCTGTGTTTGTATCCATTAAATATAAATAGTGACCGCCCTTATCGTCATAGGAAGATATGCTTATTTCAGCCGCAATTTTGCTTCCGTCCCCGTTTACTCTGTATTCATATAAAACCGGATAGCTGTATTTTTCTTCTTTCGTTACGGTTTTGCTTTCAGCATCTCCCCTGTATACATAGGACAAATAAGTATTGTTGTCGGGAATAAGCTTTGTAACCTTGTCTCCCGGCTTATATATAAAATTGCTTCCGCTGTAAAATAAAGTGCTTCCGTCCTGCGAAGGTTTAATGGTTATTGATGTCCCTAAGTCGTTATCCGAAGCTTCTTTTAAGTTAATGCTTTTTTCCTCCTTGCCCGTATATATGTTGTACCATACGGCAGTGTTATCATCCTCATATACAACACAATCACCGTTAAATACACAGTCATTGTAATAAACGGGGATAGTTGAAAGAAGTTTTTTTGTTTCGGAATCATATATGCCGGTTTTATAACCTGAACTGTCCAAAATATACGAATCACTGCAGAAAAAGTATCTTCCGTCAGGGCTGAGAGTAAGGCTTAAGCTGTTTACTCCCTCAAACACATAGCTCTCACTGTTTATCTCTTTATAGAGAATGATAACCGAATTATCCTCTTCTAAGGCGGCATAACTCTCCTTACCGTCATAAATAAGACCGTTTGAACCGTAGTTATCTTCGCTTTCTATGAGAAAACTGCCTAAAATTGTTGTATTATCGTTAATCAAATATGTCACTCTGCCGTATTCATATAAAACATAAATACCGGGGTTGCCGGGGGTTGTATTTGCCTTGTATATACTTTTAATGTTGCTGGCCATTTCTTTTGCGTCATATTCTTTTCCTGAATCAGCATCTATAAGAATAAGTGTATCATAATCGCATAATACAAACAGCCTTAAATTTTCATCCTCCCATTCCATATAACACAAATTATTCGGGTGCAGAGAATTATCTAAATCTATTGAGAAAAGTTCATTTCCCGATAAATCAATATCCTTTACCTGACGTATAGAGATGTCATTATCAGCATTATAGCAGATGCCCACAACAGCAAATTTTTGACTGTTGTAAAAGCACAGATCATATGGGTTTAAGCTGCATTCATTTATAATAACAGAGCTGCTTTTATTTTCAATATCAAAATATAAAAACTTTGTGTTATATTCGTAGATGGAGTCCGGTAAGTGAACATAACAGCTTAATATAAATTTTGAATTTTTATAGAAATCTCCGCAGTCTGTAAAATATGAAAAATCCTTATCGTCGGATGCATCTGCTTCAACAGTATCTTTATATATAATGGTTCCTGTTTTTGTATCAATAAAGCAAGCTGTAAACCAACTGCCATAATGTGTTTTTTCGGTGTTTTCTCCGAACATTCTGTCAAAAATGTTTATATCATCATCATATCTTATGGTTTCTCTGTTTATTACAGCGAGTGTTGAGCCGTCATCGGAAATAAACGTATTATTCAGCAATGAATAATCTCCGGTGGTATACCAAAGAATCTTTCCTTCCGACAGAGAAAAGGCCGCTATGCCGCTGCTTGTAACAACACAGAAGGAATATTCATCCTCCAAAGAGTAAAATGCCGATATAGATTCACCTACGGAGGTCTTTAATAAGGTTTTTCCCGTTTCCGCATCCCAAATATAAATTGTATGATCCGAATCGTAAGCATAGATGGCGGTTCCCTGGTCGTTGTATTTATAAAATTTAACAGGAGTGTCGGTTTCCAAAATTCTGTCGGCAACGGGATTGGAAGAAGTGTTATAGGCATAGAGCGCCGAGGCCAAAATCTTTTTTGTTGCCGGCAGAAGCTTTGTTTCGTCGTCGGCGTAGGGCCTTACGGAAAGGGCTGTTTTTATTGCCCCTATTCTGTCGCCCTTTTTGAACAGAGTTTCTGCGTTTGTGGTCGCCGAAGCCGCCGCCTTTATAAGAAGCTCGCTGTTGCTTTCTGTAAGAAGGGAAAGATTTTCTTCGGCTATTCCTCTTTGGGTTTCGGCTTCTGCCCGGTTTTGCTCGGCTATTTCTCTTTGGGATTCGGCTTCTGACTGATTTTGCTCAGCCAGCGCTCTCTGAATATTGGCTTCGGCAAGATTTTCTTCCGCCTCTTCTGTTTTCTTTTGAAGGTTCTCATTGCTTTGGCTCAGCTCGGAATTTTTATTTTCCAATTCTTCATTTTTTTGGTCTAATTCATTGTTTTGTTTGTTAAGCTGCTGACCCTGACTGTTTATTATGGCAAGCTGCTCTTCCAGCTCGGCGTTTTTTTCCGCAAGCTCCATTCTCACCGCAGTGTTATATAAGCCGAAAGCGGTTACCAAAACAAAGGCGGCGGCAACGGCAGCACCTGCACTCTTTATTTTTCTGCGTCTGTCTCTGTTATAAAGGTCATCATAGCCACAGCCTATTAAAGGAGCGGCAATTCTCAAAAATTCCTGCTTAAGCTTTTTTAAAGCCTGTTTTTCAGGCAAACCGGAAATATTTGCCGCCAGAGGCTCAACTTCGACTTCTTTTTTTATAACATTTCCGTTTTCGCCGATGGTTTCAACTGCGGAAACACACAGCTCCCGTGGGAAAGACTCCTCAGGGCTGCCCTCGACAAGAAGGGTTATTATATTTTTGTTTGAACCGCCGTGAAGCTCCTTAAAATAGGCTATTTCTTCCATACACCAGCGGGATTTTTTCAAAGCCTTTGAGCAGATTACAATAAGAAATTCACTGTTTTCAAGAGCTGTTTTAATGTCGCCGCTTAAGTCGCTGCTTGTGGGCAGTTCTGTTTCGTCACGAAAAACACGCCATTTTTCCCTCTTTCCCAAGTTTTTGGGAATCTTGTATTTTTCGAGCATTTTCTGAAGCCTGTCGGCAATTCTTTTATCCAGGGGCAGGTGCCGGTAGCTTATAAAGGCTTTATAGGTATATTCCATATTAAATATTTCCTCCTTAAATATTTACCCGAAAAATTCATAAAGGCTCAGTTTTCTATGTTTAATATGTTATCAAAACCTGTGATTTCAAAAACCTCCATAATTTCATCGTTTGCATTTCTTATAACCATATCGGCATCATCTGAATCGTCTACATATTTCTGTGCCGTAAGAAGGGACCTTAAACCGGAACTGGCCATATATTCTACTTCTGCCAAATCTATTATAAGATTGTTTGTATTAACTATATTTTCCATAATAGTTTCTGTCAAGCCTGCCGCAGTAAAGGTTTTTACAGAGCCGCTTATATGAAGAATTATGTCATTTCCGCTTGTCTCTTTTAAAATACTTAATACCGTGCTGTTGTTTTCCGTAGTTACTATTTCGGTTAAATTACCGTTTGTTATTTTTGTTACCATTGTTAAACCTCCCGTTTAAAATACTATTTACATTACTGCAGTTTTTTTATAAGTGTCAGGTGATTTTTGCCGTTTTTATATTCATACAGCATTTCATCTGTTTTTTTCTTGGCCATATAAATTCCCATACCGCCTATAGGCCTGGTTTTTGATGGAGCGGAAATAACAGGATTTTCTGCACTTGTCGGGTCAAACTTTACGCCTGAATCCCAAAAATCAATCTTTGCAGCGGTACCGTCAAGAATGTCAAGCCAAACCTCGGCTTCTCCGGTTTTGCCGCCGTAAGCATACAGAGTTATGTTTGCAAATATTTCCTCTGCTGCAACCATAAAAGAAATAATGCTTTTTCTGCTGAAACCGCAGTCTGTCAAATATTCTGTTAATTTTTCCGAAATTTGTTCCCAGCTTTCAAAGTCTGCTGTTATGGTATATTTTAACATATTAATTCCCCGTTTCAGTCAGAAAATATCTTCGCTATAATAC